>RFKT01000058.1 GCA_003694225.1 Candidatus Dadabacteria bacterium | reverse complement strand
ATGGGGATCTGCGAAGCCGCGGCCCCGCAGATCGAGATGGCCAGAAGGATGGCCAACATCGCTCTGTTTCTCATTGCGGTTCTCCTTTCTTACTGGTGTCCACCAGATGTCGGTTCTCCACCGCCGGGTGACGGTGTCGTTCCACCTCCTCCCAAAGTAGGGGTTGTGCCTCCTACTCCGGGGGTTGTCCCAATACCGGGAACATGTCCAGTTGGTGGAGAAGGTGTGTGTGACCCCGGGTTGCACTTGCAAAAGAATGTGACTCCCACATTGTAGTGGGCATCTTTTACGAAGGCATGGAGGTCGCCTCCATTGGCATTTCCTGAGGAGTGTTCAACTCCTCTGAGTGTCACTACCTCCTCTGTCACATGTCCGGTATCCATTTTCCACGGGGAGATGTGGAACCGATTGGTTGGAGGGTTTGCTTGCGAGGATGGAAAGGTAATCGTTCCGCTCGCTGATGCCGAGGGACCGATCCCTCTCTGCCCAATCCTTACACCGAAGGAAAGGGAGAGGCTGACTCCATACCCCGCAGAGCTTCCGCTTTCTGTAACGGTGAGGGAGTTGTTGGCTCCAGTAAGGCGGTTGAAGATCGCCTGCATCTGAGTTGTCGAGAAGTAAGCGGCATTGCCGCTGGTTTTTCCAGTGAAGGCAAACCAGAGCTGAGACCATCCTGCCATTACAGCGTTTTGTTGGCAGTCAGGGCACATGTCTATGTGCTCAATGTGCCACTGAACAGAGCCTTTGGAAGTCCTTGCAGGGATAGTTATCGACCCCCATCCGTGCTCGTGGCCCCTCATGGAAAGGGACGGTTTTGCCTGCTTGCAGTCTTGGGTTCGCCTCCAGTAGGAAGGCGATGTGGTTGCCCCAGTGCCTTCGTTGAATGCGACGCCGCTAGCTCCGTTCGACTTCGTCACCCTCCACTTGCAGGTGCAGGGGTGGTTGCACCCAGGAAGCCCTGCCACAGGTGGAGAGGCTGTCTGCCCGAAGGCAGTCTGCGCCAAGAGCACTGCTGCCAACACTACCAACCCTGTCTTCATGTGGATCTCCTTTCAGTGAAGGTCAACAAAGAATTGTGCTCAAAACCACTGCGGTTAAGCACCCCGTCACGCCCCCTTTGGTGAAAGGGGTTTGACGGGGCGCTTAAAATAAAAATCCTTCCTCTGGAAAATACCCATATAATTTCTGAACTTTCAGATATGTAAAAGAGCGGAGTAAGGCAGAATGGTATTATACCCCCATCTAGGTCTTAGTCAATGTGCACCATGCCCATTCTTATCTTCTGTTAAATAGCCTTTCGCATTACATAACTGCATTTTTATGATGCTTAACGGCCGCATTACCCGATTCGTCGATCGTAATGCAAATTATATCTATCCTGACACAATTTACCTTTAAGGATTTTATCTTGTGGCGGGCAAAGTTGAGATAAATATCACAGAGCCGCTTTAATTTCTCCTGTTTTTTTATGTCGACGCTTTCAAGCGGGTCTACAATAGAAAAATGCGCCCGTTTTGATCTTGTTCTTACTTCCACTATGCATAAGGTCCGATCTCTTAGGCCAATTATATCAATCTCCCCTTCCCTGCACCGCCAGTTTGTATCAACAATTAAGTAGTTGTTTCTTTTCAGATATAAACGGGCTATATTTTCGCCTTTTCTTCCCAGGGCTTTCTTGGTGAGCCTTTGATGAGACCTTCCCGTTCTTAAAATATGCAGAAACAGGGCGAAAGCTCTTTCTGTGCACACGGCACGGGTAAAGCCTTTCAATCGCCTTAAAATGCGCCTTTGTAGGATAACCCATATGCTTTTCAAACCCATAGCCCGGATACTTCCTAGAGATTTTCTCCATAAGCCTGTCACGCCATACCTTTGCAAGGATAGAAGCGGCCGCAATCTGTATGTGCTTCGCATCTCCCCTCACTATGCATCTTTGCGGCTTGTCTATATCAATCTCAACATTTCCGTCGATCCAAAACTCATCTGCATCTACCCTCTCTGCGGCAAGCCTCATCGCAAGCCTTGTAGCTTGAAGGATATTCAGCGAGTCTATTCTCCTATGCCCAACCGCTACTACAGACCAGCTAAGGGCAGCGCTCTTTATCTCTTCAAATAATATTTCGCGCTTTTTAGGAGAGAGTTTCTTGGAATCTCTAATATAGCTGTGATTGTAGCCAGTTGGAAGAACAACCGCTGCCGCCACAACAGGCCCTGCCAAGGGTCCCCTTCCAGCTTCATCTATCCCAGCTACTAACAAACCCCTACTCCTTGTTTTTTCTGTTATACCTAAGCCTAGGCGTTTTCTCTGGTTCAGGTTCCTTTGATGGGCCAATCACACTTGCTCCTACTACACAAACTGCCGGCAAAATCACTATTCTTAAAAAGGTCTTGTATGGAGACAGTCCCCAAGCCTTGTATGGGATAAATTTATCTATGCAATAAGACACTAAAACGCATCCAGCAAGAAACAACGCCTGCCCCAATGGGTCTTTCCATCCCCCTTCCCTCTCCCTTTTTCCGCTAACTTCTTCAAGTTTTTCATAGAGGGCTATTAAGAGAAAAACGGTTGGAACAGCAACCCATACGCCGTAAAGGAGGTAGTCAAATGCTGTCATAAGCCAGATCCTCCTTAAAATTTGAAATCTTGCTGAGAGAAGTCTTGCATCTGCAGCCGATTTAACACTATCGTATAACCCATAGGCAGTTCAACACTAAAACGGCGTCAAACGAGGTGAGCAATGGCAAAGTGGCTTGTAGCTTTAATAGGTATTTTATTGGCTGTTTCAGCGGCGGCAGAGCAGGTACATGTAGGGGTGACAGTCGGTGATGGAAGCGGAGGAAGGGTATTTAGAAAGTGGAACTATTCGCCAAAAGAAAGGGCAATATCTTCAGTGGCTATAACTTTAAGGAGGGTTTCAGGGGGAAATAGCTGTTTTGTAAACCTCAGGTACGGTTCAGGAGGCCACACATTTGACAACGGAAAAAGGGTTTATCTCCGAGACAGCAAAAGGCGTACTGTCAGGTGGAATGTAGGGGGCGCAGCTCCCAATGGAAGACCTCTTGTGCTTAATGCATACCACTGTGAGGTAAGGGTTGAAACAGCGGATATATCTTATGTGGGTGAGAATAATAGCACTTCAAAAGAAGAGGATATTACCCCTATAAGCCGTAATCCGCGGGATTTCCCCTCTATTCCAAGGCAGGGAAAAGCCGCTTACAAACGGTGCAGAAAGCTATTTAGGATCTCACCTCCCAGAGTAGATGTTGGAAGAATAAAGCCCGCAGGCAATATATTTGGCAATAAGGTAAAGGTGATAGGCTCACTTTATGGACAGTGCGTACAGGAAGCTGGATACTTTGAGTACGGAAGGCTGAAGCAGAGAATAGATTTTCCTATTTCAGATATCTTCCAAAGGAGGGAATTTACTATCTATGGAAGGAAAAACAGGCGTGGCGAGATAAAGATATATACTATAGACGGCCAGGAAGATTCCGTATTTATCGATGAAGCGATGTAGCATCCAACAAAAAAGAGTGCACGGCTAATTGATTCTCTTCATCAAGGCGCAAAATGCACCCCCTATGCCGTGCCTAAAAGGATAGGCGCAGAGGGTTTTCCCCTCCGTAAGATCGCTTGGAATAGCCCCCAAAGGGGGGCAAAGAATAAAGCTACTGTTTTCATTTAGAAATTCTGATACAACACCCCAATTTTCCTCCCTCTCCAATGAACAGGTAGAATATGCGATATATCCGCCTTTCCTTACGAGAGCAGCCCCGTTTTTAAGCAAGGCTAAGGCCCTCTGAGAGCAAGCAGTGATATTTTCTGGAGAAAGCCTCCACCTTATCTCCCCTTTTTTAGCAATAGTGCCTGTGCCAGAGCACGGAGCATCCACAAGCACCTTGTCAAAGAGTTTGCCCGCTGTATATTCAAAAAAGTCGTTCGGCGTTACAAATGCGCCGTCTTTAACAGTTATAACTATTTCACTCTTTCTTTTTCTGCATAGCTCCCCTAGCGCCTGAGCCCTTCTTTCAACCTTTTCATTTGCAACTAAAACCCCTTCCCTCTCCATAAGCTCTTCCATGATAAACGCCTTTCCGCCTGGAGCCGCGCAGAGATCGAGCACACACTCTCCCCTTTTTGGCGCAAGAATTGCGGGTACAATCTGGGAGCTTTCATCCTGAAATGAGGCAAGCCCCCTTTTGAACGGCTCTAAGGCTAAAAGAGAGCCTACTTTATCTGAAATAGATACTAGATAAAGGGCGTTTTTTGCATATCTTCCCCTTTTTGCTATAACGCCTGACTTTTTAAATTCATCAAGAGCCCACAGAATGTTATCCCCTCCGCCGGATACCCTTATACATGGAGGATGGGTTGTGTTGTTATAGGAGCAGAGCTTCTCTGTGTTTTCCTTACCGAACTCCTCTATCCACCTCTTTACAAGCCACAGAGGGTGGCTATATAAAATGGCTATTTTTTCCGCTTCATCTGCTCCAGTTATTCTTTTAAACCGCTCTCTTCCATCTTGAGCTAAACGCCTCAACACACCGTTTACAAGCCCAGCAGTTCCTCTGTGCCCATACTTCTTTGCAAGCGCTACACTTTCATTTACAACTGCATAGTTGGGAACCTTATCAAGGAAAAGGAGCTGATATGCGCTGAGCCTTAAGATATTTCTTATAGCGGAGGGAAGCGCACGGTATTTAGAGGGTATTATATAATCTCCGAGAAGAAGATCTATCTTATCCCGCCACTCTATAACACCCTTTGCAATTCTTAGAGAGAGGGAGAGATCCCTTCTCCTACCTTTCCACCGCTCATGGAGTGAGGAAAATACACTGTGTGAATGCTTGCCCCGCTCTATCTCGTTTATAGCAGATAGCGCCTCCTCTCTGGCAGTGGTATCAGTTCTCATAGATCTTCTAACGCCTTTATAACCCCCTGATTTCAGGATGGTTCCTGTTTATTTTTTTGTTGTAGCTGCTATTGCGTGTAACCTTTCAAGGGATTTAGGTCCAAAAATACCGTCTGGCTTAAGCCCGTTTTGCCTCTGAAAGTCTCTTAAGGCTTCCGTAGTCTTCGGCCCCGGAATACCATCTTCTTTAAGGGTGTATCCGATAGAGTTTAGAAGCCTCTGCAAAGCAAGCGCTTCACGGCTTTTTTCTCTGCTGAGTCTTATATACCTTCCAGATTTTACCGCATCACCCAATATCTTAAGTTCACCACTAATCTGGTTATCCACCTTGGTATTATTTCCTTTTTCTTGGTTAGGCAAAGATGAGATGGAGTCAAGTGCAAGGCTTTTTATTTTCTTATATCGCCTGCTAAGCCCCGAAAAGT
>RFKT01000057.1 GCA_003694225.1 Candidatus Dadabacteria bacterium | reverse complement strand
CGCGAGACTTTTAAAGGCAACGTGCTTAAGACATTAACTTACACTTCTTTAGATGCATCTGTTCTCAAAGCTCTTGCATTAAAGATAAAAACACTGAATCCTGATACTATATACATCCCAGATGCCTTTCCACTTGTACATGGTATTTTACAAGAACTTCACAATGTAAACCTGACAAACAAGAAAATCTTTTCAGTATATTCAGCTCAGTCTCAAGATATCTTGGATGCTGTTGGAACCTTTGGGGAAGGTCTTCTATATTCATATCCAAAAATTGGAGACAAAGATGCATTAAAGTATTTCCCTAGACTAGCTGCAAAAATAGTTAATGAAATTGTCGGTCAATGTGGCAGCAAAGATGCTGATTGCGCAATAAAATACTTGAAGAGTAATTATCATTTTGATCAATTTGGGGTTTTAAAAGGAAGTCTGGGATTAAAAACTATTCACAATGGCAATTTTGAATGGTATAAAAGATAACAACAAAAACTTCCGCTCTCTCTCAGACACTGGGGGGATTTTTACCGCTACACGTTCCTCTGCTACTTAGAGGAGACCTCTTATTGTGGAGCATTATTGTGGAGCAAAATACGCCTAGTAGAAATCAGGTTGATTTATGAAAACAGTTGGAATCATTGGTGGTCTTGGGCCAGAAACGACAACGGAATTTTATCTTTCTGTCGTCTTTGGGTGTGCCCGCATAACCAAAGAACATCGGCCCTCAATTCTCATATGGAACGTGCCGCTGCCATATGAAGTGGAAGAGGCAGCATTAGTGAGAGGTGCTCAGGTTGAGCGGTACCTTCCTTTTCTTGTGGATGCGGCGAGACGATTAGAGGCGGGAGGAGCTGATTTTTTAGTTATGCCGTGTAATACACTCCATAGATTTGTGAATGAGATACGCTCTACAGTAAATATACCTGTTTTAAGTATAGTTGAAGCAGTTTTGGCATTCCTCCAAGCGCGAGAAATAAATGATATTGGACTTATTGCCACTGCAATCACGCTTGAATCTGGCTTTTATCAAGAAAGCTTAACTAAATCTGGCATTAAATTTCGAACTCCTGATGAATTTCAACAAGCTAAGTTGGCAAAGATGATTTATGGTCTAGTAAGCAATAGATACGCTAACCATCAGAGACAGGAGCTAATAGAAGTTATTGATGAGTTTGATCGGCAAGGTGTGCGTACAATATTGCTTGCCTGCACTGATTTACAAGCGCTAGTTCCCCATCATCCTCGTATGCAGATCTTTGATACGATGCAGATCTTAGCAGATGCCACTGTCGCTGAGATATGCGAAATTGCCACAGATTGGCATGTAATCATTGGTTGCAAATGATGCTCTCTCTGCGCACACATTTTCGTTTTTGTACTTTAATCTCCTTGTTTTAATCTCCTTGTTATACTAGGGAGTATGAACTGGTATGTAAGGAAAGGAAAATAGGCGACTTGGATCGGTCTTTTGATTATGAGTTTTGGCAAAAACAGACGCCGATTAAACGCCTTGAAGCTGCTTGGCAAATGGTAGTAGATTACCATGTGGGAATTTTAGGAGAAGATGAAACTAAACTCAGACTTCAAAGATCTCTTGTTGCGCTTAAACGACAACCAGGTTGAGTATCTGTTAGTTGGTGGATATGCTGTCATTTTGCACAGTGAGCCAAGGTATACTAAGGATATTGATATATAGGTTCGGCCTAACAAAAAAATTCAAGAAAAGTCTATGAGGCGTTAGCGGCATTTGGGAGTACTCTGGCCAACTTGGGTATAAAAGCTTCAGATTTTGAGCGAGAAGGCTATTTTGCGCAGCTTGGCCGCGAGCCTGTTCGTATTGATATTTTAATGAGCATTAAAGTAGTAGACTTCGAAAGTGCTTGAAAGAGGCGAGTAAAAGTGGAACTTGAGGATATTACAATAAATGTAATAATGTAATTTCTAGAGAGGATCTAATTAGAGCAAAGAGAAAAACTGGAAGACCTCAAGATCTAATCGATGCATAATCTTTAGAGGATAGTCTTTAGAGGATAGTGCAAAGTGCGAAATAAGGGAACCGCCCTTAAATCAGCATGCCTGAGATTCTATTGAATATATTCGATACATGCCTATGAGGATAGGTTTTTGTCTGAGAGCTACCTTATAAAGCTTAAGATTCCTAATCTGTTTTTGCGCAAAGTGAGGGGCTTCAGATATCCCTTTAGCCAAAGTGTCAAAATATTGGCGCTGTTGTAGGCTGCAAAGGTAAATCCATAGCCTAAATAAAAGCATCTTACCAAATTAAAAGCATTAAGTTTAAGTAACCGGATACTGTTTTTAGAGCTCATGGATAAACTGCCGGGAGAAGAGATCCATAGCGCCGCTTCTAAGGCCTCGTCAGCACTTTTTGCTGAAAATCTACGGGCGCTCAAAGCCCGATTCCCAGAGGCTGCAAGCTCAATAGCAGATGATAAGCCTCTAAGGGAGAGTGAGATAACCGCCACGCCTCAAGGCTGCGTCATAATCCATAAGGGGCAGTGCTTAGATCATCCAACCAAGCCACTTGAAGCTGCAAAGATATGGGCTCAGCGGCTAATGGGAGATCCCAGATTTTCCTCAGCAAGGAACATAGCCATCTATGGGCTCGGCTCAGGATACCATATAGAAGCCTTAAGAAAGCTATACACTGGAAACATAATCGTAATAGAACCGTCGCTTGAGGTAATAAAAGCAGCTTGTTCGTGCCGCAACTTGGAGGGAGTGCTGACCGCCATGTCTTCCCTCCTTATCGAATCATCAGATCTCTACTCAGATCTGCCGGAAGATATAGAGCTTGTAATAAGACCCCAATCTCAGGTCACAACCCCTCAACACTGCGCCAAAACAAAGGCGGCGATATACGGGAAGAAGGGATTTACATCTCTTAACCCAAGGATAGGGATACTCGGGCCGCTTCAAGGCGGGACCTTGCCTATTACAGGTTATTGCGACAGGGCCTTTGGAGCCTTAAAGTTCAGGAAACAAACCTTTGATATGAGCGGTTTTGCGCACGGTTTCCATGAGATCAAAAACTTTGTCTTTGAAGGCCCGGCGCGAGATGTAATAGAAGGTAACTACATCGAGATGCTTTCAAACATGCTCTTAAAGTCTATAGAACAGTACCCGGTTGATATATTAATATGCATGGCGCAGGCTCCGATTTCAGGGCAGGCCCTAGAACTGCTTAGAAAAGGAGGGGTTACGACAGTCTTATGGTTTGTTGAAGATTATTTGAGATTTACCTACTGGCGGGAGATAGCGAGATATTATGACTTTATATTCACAATCCAGAAGGGAGAGTGTATAGAGGCGATAAAGGCGGCAGGTGCGGGCGAAGTACACTATCTTCCCCTTGCATGCGACCCGGAGGTCCACGCCCCTATGAATCTGACTGAAGAGGAACAACAAAGGTGGGGATCTCCAGTTTCATTTGTAGGAGCGGGATATCACAACAGACAGCAGGTCTTTGCCTCGCTTGCGGGCCTGCCTTTCAAGATATGGGGGACACAGTGGCCACACTGCAAGCCTTTTACATTCCTTGTCCAAGAAAATGGAAGAAGGCTTACCCCTGCGGAGTATGTAAAGATATTTAACGCTACTGATGTAAACCTCAATCTCCACTCCTCTTCTGAAAGGGATGAGGTCGACCCTTTTGGCGACTTTGTGAATCCGCGCACCTTTGAGCTTGCGGCATGCGGGGCCTTTCAGCTTGTGGATCAAAGATCCCTTCTAAGCGAACTATTTACGCCCGGAGAGGAGGTAGTGACATTTAGAGACAGGAATGAACTCAAAGAGAAAATATCTTACTACCTTGAGCACAGAGAGGAGAGAGAGGCTATAGCACGCAGGGCTCGCGCTAGAGCGTTAAGCGAGCACACCTATGAAAAGAGGCTAAAAGAGATGATGAGGATAATATATTCCTCCAAGTTTGAAAGCCTTTACAGAAGAGAAGCATCAAGTCCATGGAGTAGATTGCTTAACTCCTCCAAAAAACACAGGGAACTTCACTCTATGTGCAAAAAGGCCTTTGATGCAGGCAAGCCTCCATTTCTAGATTCGCTGGTGGATCAAATAGTAACAGGAAACGGCGAAATGACAGACACGGAGAGAAAACTGATGTTTCTCCACCACATAAAGGATCAGATGATAGTTATGAAAAGGGACAGGGGAGATACTTAGGGAGAAGAGTGCTGTGAAGAAACGATATCCCAACAAAAGCAATGTGCTTCTTATCAACATAACTCGCCTCGGAGATATGCTGCAGGCGACTCCAACTATAGCGGGCATTAAAGAGGAAAATCCGGGAGCATCTCTCACCGTGCTTGTTGAAAAGCAGTTTTCTTCCATATGCAACCACCTGCCATATATAGATGAAATCATCCCGTTGGATCTCGGATCTACTGTCCGATCCCTTGCAAAAGAAGCCGAAGGTATCGTTGAAGCATACGATTATGTAACAGACGTTGTAGAGGACCTTCGCAGCCGTGGCTTTGATTACTGCGTAAACATGTCAAATTCTGCATATACCGCCCTTTTAATAAGGCTTCTAAGGATTCAGCGGATCGGGGGATGGGCCGCCGACGATGAAGGATACAGGGTAATAGAATCTGACTGGGCAAGGCTATTTGCAAGTTGTGTATTTCACACCAACAGGCTCTATAACTCCCTTAACCTTGTAGATATATTCCGCTGCTCCGCAGACGTTGAAAAACACCCTAAAAAGCTCCTTATGAATGTGTCAGATAAAGCAATGCAATTTGCAAGAGATTTTATTGCCGCTCAAAATTTCACCAATAGCGGCCCCATAATCGCCATTCAAGCGGGGGCAAGCCAGAGAAAGCGGCAGTGGGATCCCAGAAATTTCTCGAAACTTATTAACATCCTCACAAAGAAGCTAAACGCAAGAGTTATTCTTACAGGTTCGAACTCAGAGGGAGCCATTATAAGGCGCATATTGGATATGTGTGATACCAAGAATGCAGCAAGCGCCGCAGGAAAAACAGATCTTGAACAGCTTGCAGCCCTCTTAAAACTCTCAGATATCCTTATTACTGGAGACACCGGTCCGATGCATATAAGCGTCGCTGTGGGAACACCTGTGGTAGCCATGTTTTTGGCGTCAGCTCTTGGCTTTGAAACCGGCCCTTATAGCGAAGGAAATTTGGTACTCCAACCTGTAATCGACTGCCATCCATGCAATCCAAACAAGGCCTGTTCAAGACCAGACTGCCACGCTCTAATCGTTCCCTCTGAACTTGCAAAGCTTGTGGAGCTGAGGCTTCAAGGAGAAGTTAATACCCTTCCACACAATATGTTCGACAGCAAAAGAGTGGTTGTCTATAAAACAGTATTTGATGAGCACGGCTTTTTAGATATGCACCCTCTTAATGGCGAGTTTGGAGGCAAAGAAACAGCCCGATTTAGAAAGGCTTACAGATATATGTGGCTTGATGATATAGGTGGCATCAAAGTGGGAAAACCAACCAATGGCAACTTCAAGCTGCAAATTCACAACGATGCATTAGAGGGCATAGGTCAAATCATAGATTTGGCCGATAAAGGAACGCAAACTATTGAAACCCTTATAGAAACCATTAAAGACACATCCTCTCCGCCGTCTCGGCTTAAGGAGTGTAGCGCTCTGTTGGAACAGATAGATCACGGAATTGAGCAGTTGGGATATCACGTTCCGGAAGCAGGCCTTCTTACAAGAATGTTTATATTTGCAAAAGAAAACATTTCAGGATCCGAACCCCTTTCGCTTGCATCTCAAATGTCAGAGGTTTATTCCGACCTGTCACGGCGAGGTAAAAAGTTAATGGATTACTATCACAGTATCAATTGAGGTTATTATGTTACAAATAAAGATTAACGGCGAAAGTTCACAGCTAAACGGAACCGGCCTTCCTACATTGGCTGATGTTGTGGAATTAATTAAGGGTTCTATCGATCCGGCTCATATAATAACAAACCTTCAAATCAACGGAAGAGATCTCACAGAGTCTGACTGGAACTCTTCTCCCAGCAGGCTTGAAACTGAGATACTTGAGGTTGAAACCTGCACTCCTGAACAGTTTGTAGATGAAAGGATGGAGATTGCAGCGTCTTTGGTGGAAAACACCTATATCCTCTTTAGAAGCGCACGGCAGGCCTTTCAAGCAGGCGATATGGAAGAGGGCAACCGCTGTCTTATGGCGGCGGTTAATGACCTAAAGGCATTTTTTGAATGGTATAACGCCCTGCTTCAGATCATGCCTGAATCAGAGAGAAGCTCCTATACAATATCTCAACATATAGACGAGATAAGCGAGATCTGCAAAGAGATCTGCCAACAGCAGGTATATCAATCGTGGTGGGCGCTTGGAAATAGCATACGCGATAAGCTGGAGCCGGCTCTGGACAAGTTGGAGTGTTTTCTGAGAAAATTGTGGGCCCAACGGAAAGGGGCGGAAGCATCTCCCCAATAAGATTTTATCCAGGATAGGTCCTTTTATATATTGTTGCTATCATTGTCAGTGTGACTCAGGGCTGAAGATCTTCAGCCCTTTTTTATTGCTTTTAAAAGGACCTATATAAGCTTCGTGTCTCTATAAATTTTCCGCTTAATTTATCGAGGCTAGGCAAGCATATTTGCATACACGCCATCCATTCTTATATTTAATAATAGCATGAAGTAATAGCTACAATGATTGTATCCACTCCAGTATAACAGGAGAACCAAAGTAAAAGGTTAATCCCATATGCGCAAATATAAGCTCAAGCCACCTAGAAACCTTTGCATTCTTCAATACCCTATGAAACACCATTGGCAAAAAGAACTCCCGCTTTAGTTTTAATGTGCCGGGGCACGTTGAGGATAATGCTTCAATTACCTCTTTATCAAAAAAAACCCTAAAAGGGCGGGTATTTCCCTCTATTTTTTTCTTTAATGGGAAAAACAAACCAGATACAGCATTAAAACTTTTAAAACTTGGATAATCAACTATAATGCACTTCCTTGAAACTCTGCATAGCTCTCTTAAAAGCCTCTTCCAATTAAGAGTGTGAGACAAAAGCCTTATGCAGACAGCGGCATCAAATGATTTGTTAGGAAATGGAAGTTGAAGCGGATTTCCTACTATAAACCGAAGCCTTCCAGCCTCAATCTCATCCGAGATCATTTTGCGGCACTCTGCAGAGCTTCCCAAAACAGTTACGTCATAGCCGTTGTGAGCTAATGGAATAGCTACTTGTCCATGACCACCTCCCACATCAAGGATAGTCTTCACACCCTCTTGAGAGAGCATATTTAGAATGATATCTTCTTGAACTGAAAGCATCCATTTACCTGTTTCACCATTAAATCTTAAGCTATAGCCTTCAGTGCATGTTGCCCTATCGCTGGTTTCTATCATAACCTCAGAATGCATACCAAACTCCTTTATCACACTTCAATTGCAATAGTATAAGGCAAAATTTATAGAGCTATCAAT
>RFKT01000056.1 GCA_003694225.1 Candidatus Dadabacteria bacterium | reverse complement strand
TCAAACGAATCTCTACACGGATTTTTTGATACAGACGTCGAGGAATTAACTGCTATTATTTCCGCAGGAGAAAAGATAATAAACAACTCAGGTGTATATCAATTTAAGAAAAAAAACTTAAGAGAGCTCTGTAAAGAGCTTCAAAGATTAAAAGCAAAAACTGATTCTTCAACAGATGAAGCCGAACAAAGAAGGTTTGAGTTTATCTGCAAAGTGCTTGAACTTAAGGTTATTAAGGCATATCTTCAAGAGACTAACGCCACCCTGCCTGATTCTGCAAATCTTTTAAGGTTATGTACAGAGTATAACATTCGAGCTAGTGGAGCATTGAATTTAATACAGCAGGCTCTAGCTCGAAAAAACACCGAATGGAGATTTCTACAGTATTCTCCCTATAACATTTCACGTATGTGGTCTGCGTTTCACGCATACGACGCACTTCCTGCAAATACGGATGATAGGATCCTGAGCCATCTCTTGGAAAAGATTAAAAACCTGCCAGATCCAGATCAAGCGATCTCATGCT
The DNA here is from genome assembly GCA_003694225.1 of Candidatus Dadabacteria bacterium. Lineage (GTDB taxonomy): Bacteria > Bdellovibrionota_C > UBA2361 > UBA2361 > J135 > J135. The sequence continues at coordinate 5,866 of RFKT01000056.1, read as the reverse complement.
ACTTAGAGATATTAAATTCCCGCCCTGTGTATGACCCGCATCTTAGAAGAAAGCTTTACAACTATTTTGCAAGCAGTGTTCTAGAGAAATTTGGACAAGATGACGGAAGTGATGAGTACTATGCAAAGCTTACTCCATTACTCAAACAACTTAAAGATATTCTTGGGAAAGGGGAGCTAAGGGAGCTCCTTGATGTGCTAGGAAAGAGGCTTCTTACTCAAAGAAGAATGTCGGAAGAGCTTAAAAGGCTTATATACGACTTTGAAAGAAATGAAACCTCCAGAGAGTACGCCTTGGGCATTGTTACTGAACTTGGCCTTCATGTACTTAGAAAAGAAGAAGGGGCAAGAAAAGTAATACTTGATTATCTATTATCTAACGGGGAAGGGTATGAAAAGAGAAGGTTTATTGATCTTATAGATGGAGCAAAACCTAAGAGTGATAACCTTGAAACAGAGATATACTATACAAATAGAGAGATGGAAGATAATCAGTCTGTATGGCTTGATGTTCGCTCTAAAGATCTATATGAAAGTTTCTGGGCAGCTCCTATAGAGATCCGCGCTATCTTTGCAAGGGAGCTCTTATTTGGAGAAAGAAGCTCTAAGGAAGGGATACCCGAGGATGTATTTAACTACGTCATAGAAAAAGCATTTCCTAAAAGCAAACCTGAACTCATGTCCGTCATAAAGGCATATATAGAGGCTCTTCCATATTACCAGAAAGACATAGCCCTTGCGGCACTACTTGTCGCCGCAAAGAGAACGGAACAAAGCGCCCGATTCGGGGAATCCTTGGCGGCCCTATTGGAAAATCTCGGCCCTTTGGAGGTAAAAGCAGGACAAGGAGCATCAAGCCACCCGAATGTAGATGAAGAGCTTAGAAGAGATCTCAACAGGCTTAAGTTTGCCGCAGATGAACCGCCGCGGTGGGATATTATAGCCATGGTAGAAAGAGTGAAAGACGATGTGGAGCGCTCCCTTTCAGGAGATCTTTCAGGGTGTAAGATAGAATGGATTGGAAATGTTATAGGCTCAGCATCTATAGGGGTTAATGTGGAGGTAAGGCTTAGCAACGGAGCCATCTATGTTCTGGCTCTTCGCCGAAGCGATGTAATAGCGAGGGGAGAGGCGGGATACAATACAGGAAAGAGAATGCTAAAGAAGGTCAAACTAGAAAATAAAGATATCTTGGAAGAGTTGTTAGAACAGGGGCATTCAACCTTAAAAGTAGAAACAGATTTTAGTTTGGCTCAGATCCAGTATGAAATTGCGGCGAAGCTTTATAGAGGACGAGTAGCGGTCGTAGATGGGGAGGAGTATATCTTTGACTCCGTTAATGTCTTAGCTTGCGGAGAGGAATTTTTCTTAATGGACAAAGCTCCCGGGGATCATTTTGTCGAGCTTCATGATGGAGAAGCCAAAAAAAGGGCGGCTCTTGCAATTTTATCGTTAGAATTTAGCAATATGCTTCATGGACGCTTTGACTCAGACAGACACGGAGGACAGATTAGAATTGATGGGCAAAGGATCACTCATTTTGACTTTAAGGCTATGGATGTAGACGGAGAGACAGATCCCGAAGGAATAAAACAGGCGGTAAAACTTATAGTAGATGCTCTAAAAGATGAAGAGGACGTTATAGCGGCTTTTCTATCCCTTCAAAGAGAAATACGAAATAGAGGGGAAGAAATTCTTCCATTTACCCGGAAGCTTACAAAGGCCTTATTGTCTCTAGGAGATTACTTTAATGCTTTAGATAATCATAGCATCAAAAGAGCATTTGCTTCGGCCTTAATAGCCGGGCAATCCAAAGAGGTAAGGGAAGCCATCCTAGAGGCTACAGAGAGAAGTCGAATAAAAGGCTTTATAGCAGGAATTACCGGGATACCTAAAAGGGAAATTCTTGAGCGCCTTGGAGTAAAAGAAGATGAGATAGTAAAAATAGAGGCAAGATCACCTCTTAATCGCAATACCTAGTCTTCTTTTATCAGAGCTTATCTTCTGCGTAAAAGGCGAGTGAACGTGCAAAAGTTCTACCTTTATCCCGCCAGAGAGCTTCAATTTTGCTTTAGGGGGGGATAAGGAAACCTCAACCCATTTTCCTAAATCATCAGATCTAAAGGAATAGGAGCTCTTCCACTCAGCCAATGAAAATATAACCTTCTGGCCAGACCAAGGAGTCATAAGAGACAAGGTCAAAGGAAGAGATTGTCCTAACTCTTTTTCTCTTAAAGGAATAAATGCAAGCCTTGATGTTATCCAACAATAGGACTCGGACGGGAAGCACTGAGGTGCTGGTAAAATACCCTTAGGAGGGATAAAAGTCTTGTCAGCCTTCAGCCTAAAAATTCTTATCTCCGGATTAACCACAACTCTGCCGCTGTATGGAAGTCCTTTAAAATACCTAACAAGATGAAGAAAATAGTTGCCATTATCAGGGACAGTGAAGTCCGGGCCAACTACTAAAAGGCTAAACCCTTCAAGATAAAGCCTTGCTACATCAGCCTTTCTCTCATCAATCCTTGTAACTCCCTTCATACCGTAAACCTGAGGGATAAAGTTTAAATTTCCGGAAATAGCTGCATCCTCAAGGGGCCTGAGTGAGCTTTTAAGCCACCTAAAGGCGGCAATCCTTGTGTCTTCAGGAAAATTTTTAGCATCATGTCTTAGACTCAAAGAAGATCTGAGAAGGGGATAAGAGGACAACACTAAAAATAAAAATATATAGATTGTTTTGCCAATCTTAGCCATATTTTGTGATGTCTCATATACAAAGAAAGAAGCGAGAATAAACGCTATCGGCACAAGGGAAAGCATATTCCTTGGAAAGTGAGCCTTTTGAGCTGTCATCAATAGAAAAAACGCAACAGGAAAAAATAAAAATATACACGCGAGCCTTTTATCCCTGCGAAAAATCAGAGGTATTGAAAGAATGCCTAAAGCGAGAGGCAGGGGAGAAAGAGCGCTATTAAACGCCCATCTGGCGTAACACAGGGCTTGTCCAATCCCCCTTGTGCATTCATGTCCTGCATGGCCTGAAACCCCATAGTGCCAGATCTCATAGCCTACATGTTCCAAAAAAAGCGGAAAAGAAACCAAGATATAAGGCGAACCAGCAAAAAACCCTGCTACGGGAGATATGATCGACGCCATATACCCCTTCAAAGACCCCTTCCCACTCAAAAGAACAGAAAGAGCCGGGAGGGCGCATAGCGGCGCGGCATTATACTTTGTAGATGCGGCAAGCCCGCACACAAATCCGGCAACGGTTATATTAAAAATAGAAAAGTTCCTGAAGGCTAAAAGAGAGAGTAATATCCCCAACAAAACCATAAATACCATCACCATATCCACCCCGATAACAGCGGAATAAGAGAGGAGAGCAGGAGAAATCCCTGAGAGCCAGACAGCACCTAAGGCAAAGATATCAGGGACAAAGAGGCGGGCAATAAAGAAGGTGCAAAGCAACGCCCCAAGATAAAACAAGACAGTAAAAGCCCTGTTAGCTTCAAAGACAGCCGGATGTGAAAGAGCAAACGCGTACCCGCTAAGGCCAAAAGGGTCTCCTGTTCTTATCTTTTGGATGGAATCTATCTCTCCTTTATGCTTGAGGTATAGGTAAGATGCCCAAACAGCAGGCTGCCTAAGATAAAAATGAAGAGAAGGCTTCAAGAAATAATGCGGGTTATAATCTCCGCTCTTTGCCATATTGACTACCCTGTTAAAATGGTGGCCTTCATCCTCATCTGTAATATAAGGGACGCCCTTAAATATAAGCGGATAGCAAAGCCACAAGGAGAACAACAGCAGGGCTGATACAGAGACGAGAGCAGCGGCTCTGGGGTTTTTGTAGCTCATCTCCTATACCTAATATATCTTGTACTTTTAATGTATACTTTTGTCTGCTCGCCTATTTTTGCACTATTCTTAGAGAAGCTAATTTTTCTTGGAATTGTCCCGCTTAAAGGCTTAGGAAGAGGCAATCGTATATCGTGCCACATGCCATCAAGGGGAATCGAAAACTCACTAAATTCAACTCCTAAGCTGTACGCCTTAACATTTACAGTCTGCCCCCCTTTATCAATACCATCAGCCACAGCCTTTGCCTTGAACAACAGCTCAGCCTTCCTTCCCTTATCAGGGGGGACAAGCACATAATAAGTCTCTCTTAGGGGAATCTCACCTACAAACTCAATCAATATATTTCCTTCTCTATCTTCTCCTAAAACCTTCAATTCATCTGGGAACCTTGAAAGCCTCCTATAGAAATCTTCCCTATCAAAGCCCTTTATAAATCTTGGTACAACAACAATATATCTAAGACCTCCCACAAACGCCAATGTGTTTACTGACCGCCTATCGGGAAAACCACTAAACTTTCTAGGAAAATTGTCCATCACCCATGTGCGTTGTCCTGTATAACCGTTAACCGAAAACACGCCGGCGTTATTTAGCCACTTCATATAGTTTACATTTAAAAATGCAAAGTCAGACCAGCTTTTAATTTTGCCGGCTCTTGTAAGCGACCGGGCATAAGGAAGCACAATAGCTGAAGCGCCATTTTCTACAGTACTACTAAGATTGAGAAAAATGGGAGGAGTTTCCAACTCCCCTCCCAAAGGATAAACTGGTGTAAAGTTTTCGGTCACAATTAAAGCCAGGCACATAAAAGAAAAGAGCTGGGAGCCTTTTGGGGAAAATCTTTCAAGCATAAAGGAAGAAAGAAGTGCTATCCCTAAGACCGTGAGAACCCCAACTCTGCTCAAAGCTCTGACTGAATCAAAGCCGGGGAAAAAATTGTAAAAGACGGCATAAACAGAAAACGATGATACCTTGCTAAAAGGCCCCAAGGATATAACAAAGAAAAGCGTTGAAATAAAAAGAACAAACTCCTTTAGGCATTCCCTAATCTGAGCATCTCGTCCGGTCCCATCTTGAGCAATCCCCTTTAAAGATGCAAATAGAGACCATAGGGCAATGGCCACCACCACCCAACTTAAGACGCATGCGGCATTTTCAATCCAAAGAGGAGTCCCCATTAAAGATGGGCGCGTAAGATATGCCGCTACAGATACTGCCCCTAAAGAAGCAAGCAAGAGCCTCTTTGGCCAGATTCCTCTCCCTGTCTTTCCTCCAATCGCAATATATGACAGAGACAATAACAGCGGTATAAATCCCGGGAAGAGGTGCGCCTCTGCGTGGCTAAGCCTGCTTGTAAAAGAGTAAATGTAGTTATAGGCGGGAGCAGAAACATAAGAAAGTGGAGAGGCCGCAAAATAGTACGCCTCATAAAGATGCCTTTTACCGAAGGCCTCCCGGACATCAAGGTAGGGAAAAACAAAGAACAAAGTGGGGCAAAACCCTACAAAGGAAAAAAAGAGAAGCTTAAAAAGGTCTCTTGTTTTTAAAGAGAGGGTGCGTAGAAAAAGCAGAGATAGAATGAAAAGAACAGTCAAAAGCATAGCTGAAAAGATCGCATAGTATACAGTTGTAAGAAAACATAAAAAAAGAGAAAGCCCCAATGCAAATGCTGTTCTTTTCCTTCTGTGAATTAAAAAGGAGATAAAAAGAGAAAGGGAAGCCGGTATAAAAAAGGCAAATTGTATCTGCGGATGTCCTGACTGCTCAGAAAGCCACGGCCATGTTAAAAAAACAGCCCCAGCAACCAAAGAAGGGAGATATCTACCTGTAAGCTCTGCTGCAATGGCGTAAACAGAGAGCCCTCCTAAAATGGCGCTTCCAACCATAATGAAGTTCCAAACAGCGGCAAATGGAAGTTTTAGGCTTAAAAGGGTGTAAGCAACCAGAGAGGGAAAGATAAAATTATCGCTCCAAGCAAGGGAATTTCCGTAAGGATAAAATGC
>RFKT01000055.1 GCA_003694225.1 Candidatus Dadabacteria bacterium | reverse complement strand
CCTAAGGGGAGGTTTCTTAAAGTAGGGTTTTCCCTTGAGTGTCGGCACAAGAAAGCTTCCCCCATGGTGTACCTCCTGTACAGGTTGAAGCTCTTGTCCCTCATCAAAGAATGTTATTGAAAAATCCCCTAGCTTCCAAAAAGATATAAAGGACGACACTCCAACCACCAAAAGAGCATTGATGATCAAAGCGGCTATGCGGGCTCTTTGTGCATTGACTTTTGTGTGCATTGCTACATATCTCCGCACATAGGGGTCGACAGATCTCAAAACCCGCCGGGGAGATCCTGCTTATTTCCATTGTTTGCGGCGATATGCCGCAAAAGCATCCTAAACCGGCTACTTTTTAGGATACTTCTTGTCAAGGATTTTATTCCACTGCTCAATTCTCTCCTTGTTCTTTTCAAAGAGAGCCTTTGTGTCTCCGTGAATCTCTATAGTCTTAATTGTATCTCCCTGCTCTATCGCATTTACAACATCCTGTCCCTTTGTAACGTATCCGAAAACAGCATGTCTTCCATCTAGCCAAGGAGTAGCCTTGTGGGTTATAAAGAACTGACTTCCGTTTGTGTTGGGGCCTGCGTTTGCCATTGAAAGGGTCCCTGCTCTGTCATGTTTGAGGGTATCATCAAATTCATCTTCGAATCGATAGCCAGGCCCACCCATGCCTGTGCCTGTTGGATCTCCACCTTGAATCATAAAGTCTTTAATTACCCTGTGAAAGGTAACGCCGTCATAAAAGCCCCTTTGGGCTAGGTTTACGAAGTTAGCGACAGTTAATGGAACCTTCTTGTCTTCTAACTTTACTTCAATATCGCCTTTATTAGTTTTAATTACCGCGCTAATCCCTTCACATTCAGCCATATTAACAGTTCCTGATACTAAAAGTATTGCTAATACTAAGAGAACAAGCCTTTTCACTTGGACCCTCCCTCGATCTGATGTTATCTCACTCTTACCTTATCCTGCCCGCTCTTCACCAACGGGTAGGAGTTGCCACCCTACTACAGGGAAGTTAAATTGACAAAGTAGATACATAAAACAGCGTTTTGGTAGAATTCGCTGTTTCCTGCGATTGCACTGAGATCCTTATTGTGGAATAGTGTATCCGTCAAGAGCAAGGCTTAAGAGGTGGCTTAGCCTATGCTCGGGCTACATATAGGATAAATTAACAACTTGTGGTGCCTTAGGGGCTAAATGAAGTTATTAAAGTAAGATGGAGAGAGAAAGCTATGGTTAAGGTATTGAGATTTGTCGTTGTTGCTTTTGCTGTTATCGCAGTTGGAAACCTATCTTTGCCCACTGCTCGGGCTGAGATATCGCAGGAAGAATTTGAAAAGATGTTTAACAAGTATGTCAACTCTGAAAAAGGCCGTGAAGTAGTAGGAAAAGCGACTCAAGCTTATTTTAGGAGTTTGCAGGAGAAGGCAAGGAAAGAGCAAGAGGAAAAGAGGAAAGCAGAGCTTGAAGCTCAGTTTAAAAATCCAGTTAAGATCGATATAGGCAAAGCCCCCGTTAAAGGTCCCGCTGACGCAAAGATCACTATTATTGAATTTTCAGATTTCCAATGCCCGTTTTGCAAAAGGGGCACTGGCACTTTGAAGAAGGTGATGGAGAGCTATCCAAAGGATGTAAAGATTGCATTTAAGAATCTCCCCCTACCCTTCCATAAAAATGCGCTTGGGGCCGCAAAAGCCGCCCTTGCCGCTGGAAAACAAGGCAAATTCTGGGAGATGCACGATGAGCTTTTTGCCAATCAGCAAAGCCTCGGAATGGATTTCTATGTAAAAACGGCTAAAAAGCTCGGGCTTGATGTAGAAAAGTTCAAAAAGGACATGGAAGATCCTGAAATAGCCAAGCAGATAGAGGAAGACAAACAGCTAGCCAACAAACTTGGCATTAGGGGAACGCCCGGTTTCTTTGTAAATGGAGTAGCTATAAAGGGCGCTTACCCGTTCAAGCACTTTAAGATGATTATAGATAGGTGGCTTAAAAAGTTAGGGTAAGGCTAAAACAGAGTAGGTGACATTGCTCATAATAGTGCCCACAATAGCGCAAGGGAGCCCATAAGGGAGGGGATGGTTGACAAGGAGGTCTGTCCCTCCTTGGTAGGGCTTTCTGCGCTAAATTGCGCTTACTACGAGCTGCTTCTTATTATTAGGCAAGCATCTATTGATATATCTGAGAAGTATTATGTTATAGTTTTATATTATAGTTGCAGTTGCTGATTTAAAATCGGTCAATATCGATATACATATCTTCAACCCCGATCTCTTCAAGGCAGTGGTTTACTATCTGAGCATCATCATTTAAGCCCGAAGCAAAAGCAAAATCATCCAGTCCGTCGCTATCAGAGAGAAAATACCTTACTGCTCCTACTACATAACCCCGTTTTTTTTCATCGAGTTCCGGATAAAGATCTAACATATAGCTGAGCCTTTGGGCGATCTCTCGCGCCAGATCCAAAGATACCATCCCTTCCCTCTCTGCCTCGCTTTCTACATCTCCCATAAAATCAAAGAGCTTCATCCTTAACTCAGCTATTTCATCGTCAGAACACGGGACACAAAGCCCCTTAAATGCTGGCGCGATATGTTCGGGAAATTTGGGTAATGGATATTTTTTTCTTCTAAAAAAGCCCATCTTAAATTTCAACCCTCAGATGCGTAGCTGACTTCACCCCTTTGAAAAGCCTATCTACGGGCTACATCTTTATTTTGATATCAATTGCACGCTAAAAGCAACACAGTTATAGTTTACATCTATTATGAGAGAGCCAAAAGCCTTAAATATTCCCTTGCCGGAGAAAGAGCCAAAAGTCAGTGTAGGAATTGTAATTGCTGAAGATCTAAAAAAATCTGTCAGGATAAAGCCTTGTTGCAAGCGTTGCGTTGTAAGGTCAGATGATGGAATAGAACGACTTATTGAAGGGTGGTGCGATATCAGTTTGGCTAGCGGCTCAAAAGGCGGCACAGTTGAGCTTACTGATAATAAAGGCGGTAAGCTACACGGCTCAAGGCTTACAATCTTTAGCCAAAGAGGGAAACCGGAAAGGCTTTTTGTCGATTCTATTACGGTTGGAAGAGGATTTCACTGGGAAGATGAAAAGGTTCAATCCTTTACAGGAGAGATTACGGTCTTTAGTCACAAAGGCTTTATTGTTGTTGTAAACACACTTCCATTTGAAGAATATATAGCGTCTGTCGTGTCCTCTGAAATGGGAAAGAGCTGTCCTGCAGACTTTCAGATTGCACAATCGGTTGCAGCCCGCTCTTGGGCGTGGGCATTTTGGGGCTCAAAGCATAGAGATGACCCATACGATGTATGCAATGATGATGACTGCCAGAGATACCAGGGAGTAACTGATGGTTTTAACTCTTGCAGACGGATTTTAAGCGCTGCTACAGGGGTTTTCCTTAAGGCTCCCTCCGGAGCAGTATGTCCCGCCTACTACCATAAAAGTTGTGGAGGCCACCTTGCCTCTCCTCAGATGGTGTTTGGCTACGAGGTTGATGGATTGGTGCCAAAAGCTGATATGGAAAAGGAGCTTTCATACAGGGTTGATCAAAAATTCCAATATTTTTTAGCGGATAAATATGTTTATGAAAATGCCTACTGCGCACCTTTAAACTGTACACTTCCCAAAAGCGAAATTTTGGGCGGCGTTGATGTGGATATGGAATATTTCCGGTGGGATTACACAATTTCATCAGAAGATCTGTGCTCAATAGCTGAAGATAAATTTGGCTTGAAGGGAATTAAGGCAATACTTTCGATTGTACCATCTCAAAGGGATCCTTCGGGAAGGTATTGCAAAATGAAAGTAGAATTTACCGATACTTCTGGAGAGAAAAAAGAGCTAGTTTTTAACAACCAGTATGAAATTCGGAAGTTTCTCCATCCAAAGTTTCTTTATAGTTCTGCTTTTGAGATTATTGCAGAAGGAAAAGGTGAAGTTTCAAAGGTAACCCTTAGAGGCGCCGGATGGGGTCACGGTGTTGGGCTTTGTCAGATGGGCGGTGTAGGGATGGCGCTTGCTGGAAAGAGCTGGAAGGATATTTTGTGCCACTACTATCCAAGATGTGAAATAGTAAAGGCGTATTAGTCATTGTAAAGACGCCGCATTTAAAAGAGAGGAGTAAAAGCGTGATTAAAAAATGGAAGAAACTTGACAGCAAATATCTCATAACAAGCGACTGGATAAATGTAAGAGCTGACAGGTGTAAAAGGCCTGATGGAGGCATTGTTGATCCTTATTATGTAATTGAAGAGCGCAACTGGGTGTATGTTATTGCCTTTAATAGTGATATGGATGTGCTGGTTGTAAGGCAGTACCGGCACGGAGCGGGAATTATAACAGTTGAATTTCCATCTGGGGATGTGGCGCTTGACAAAGAATCTCCGATTGAAGGGGCCAAAAGAGAGCTTTTGGAGGAGACCGGCTGCACTGCTGAAAGCTTCGATCTTCTTATGGAGTGCTATTCCGACCCTTCCCGGTACACGAATAAGATCTTCGCCTTTATGGCTAGAGGAGCCCAAAAGGTATGCGAGCCTTCCTTTGATGAGAATGAGTGTATAGAATCTGAGTTTATCTCGCCTTCTGAATTAGCGGCTTTGGTCAGAGAAGGCTCCTTTTGCCTCTCTCACCACCTTTGGGGGGCGATTATGGCTATGGAAAAGGTAGGTCAGAAAGGGTGGTGTGTGTAGTGGATGGAGGCTAAGTGAAGGGTTATAAAGACTTCTTTCAGTTGGAATCTGCCGGGGGGCTTGTCCTTATGGGAGCGGCTTTGATAGCTCTCATTGTTGCCAATACCCCCTTATCAGTATTTTATAACGAAGCTCTGGAGTTTAAAGTTGGGTTCCATGTTGGGCCTCTGACCCTCAACAAACCGCTACTTCTCTGGATTAATGATGGTCTTATGGCCGTTTTTTTCCTCTTAGTTGGCCTTGAAGTTAAAAGGGAGATAGTGATAGGCCACCTTTCAACCTTAAAGCAGGCTATTCTGCCGGCAATAGCCGCCTTTGGAGGGATGCTTGTGCCGGCGGCAATCTATTTTGCCACTACTTTTAACCATCCCCACGCGCTTTCCGGATGGGCGATACCGACAGCGACTGACATTGCGTTTGCATTGGGTGTGCTTACTCTGGCTGGAAAGAAAGTGCCTCTGCCTCTAAAAACATTTCTCCTAAGTGTCGCCATCTTTGATGATTTAGGAGCAATAGTAATTATCGCACTTTTTTATGCAGATACCCTTTCTCTCGTCTACGGGATTGCGGCGGTTTTGATAGTAGCGGCTCTATGTACAGTGGCATTCTTCAGGATTAAATCCCTTATCCCCTATCTTATCTTGGGCTTAGTGTTATGGGTAGCTGTGCTAAAGTCCGGAGTTCATGCAACATTGGCTGGTGTGGTTACAGCTATGTTTATACCCCTTAAAGGGCGTTCATCTGGAGCAGATGCCGTTGATATGCAAGATCCGCCTCTTATAAAGCTTGAGCATACTCTTCATCCGTGGGTAAGTTTCGGGGTTCTTCCTCTCTTTGCCTTCGCAAATAGCGGCATATCACTTTTTGATATATCTATTCAAGCCATAACAGAGGTTGCGCCGCTAGGGATCTTTTTAGGGCTGGTGCTTGGAAAACCTTTGGGGGTATGTTTGCTTTCTTATATTGCAGTAGGGCTGAAAATGGCGTCTTTGCCTGCTGGCATAAGGTGGGGACATATCTTTGGCGTGTCTTTACTCTGTGGAATCGGGTTTACCATGAGCTTTTTTATCTATTCGCTTGCCTTTGAAGTAGGCGCTGCGCCAAGCACACAAGCAGCCGGAAGGCTCTCCATTTTAGCCGCTTCTTTAGTATCTGGCACAGCCGGCTTTTTGTTTTTGAGGGCTAAACTTAAAAGTGCAAAATCCTGAAATCAAGATAGGATTTTTTAGTTTCCCTTTGGAGCTTTTCGATTTAGGCTTTATGATTTGGCTTTATTCAGTCGCTTTGCAAGCCTACTTATCCTTCTAGCCGCATTTTTTTTATGTATGACTCCTTTTGTTGCGGAAGAGGCCAAAAGTTTCTCCGCTCGCCTTACAAGCTCTATCGCCCCCTCTTCTCCAGCTTCAATGGCTAATCGTGCCTTTTTTATGGCTGTTCGTATTGAAGACTTAACGCGCCTGTTCCTCTCACGTCTTTTTAGGCTCTGCCTGTGCCTTTTTAAAGCTGATTTATGGTTGGCCATACCTTTCTCAAAAATATAATTTACTAAAATTACAGTATAATTTAACCAATCAAGGAAACAAACCGGGATTTTAATACAAAGGCCGCCAAAACTCAAGGCGACAAGGAAAGAAAAGGCTTGACCCTGTAGTATGGTACAGGGTGTAAACTGGCCTGCAGGTGTCCGTAGAAGACAAGGAAAGGAGTACGTATGCCAGGACTGACCATCGGCAAGGTGGCCACGCAGGCCGGCGTCCATGTGGAGACGGTCCGCTACTACGAACAGCGCGGGCTCATCCCGAAGCCCCCCCGGAGTGCTGCCGGCTACCGGGTGTATTCGGAACCGTACGTCGAACGAATCCGGTTCATCAAGCGTGCCCAGGAACTCGGCTTCACGCTGAAGGAAATCAAGGAGTTGCTCTTTCTCCGACTCGATCCCGACACGGATCGCAGT
>RFKT01000054.1 GCA_003694225.1 Candidatus Dadabacteria bacterium | reverse complement strand
GCTTTTCTGTATTAAGATCTGGAATTAAGCCCTTGATGGCTTCTTTAACTATATCTAAAGTAATTGAATCCTCTTGGGAGTAGATGCTGGCATACAGCTTAATCCTGGAAAGGACTCCTTCTAATTCACGGATCCCGTTTTGAAATTTCTCTGTCAAATACTCTACCACCTCATCCGGGAGGCTGATAGACCTCATAGCAGCTTTGTTTTTTATGATAGCTACTCTTGTTTCATAGTCAGGGTGTTCGATATCGGCAGCCATACCCCAGCCAAACCTGGTTTGGAGTCTTTTGTTTAGAGTATGTAGATGATTGTAAGGCTGATCACTAGTAAAAACTATCTGTTTTTGGGCTGAGTGGAGGAAATTAAAAGTGTGAAAAAACTCTTCTTGGGTCCGTTCTTTTCCCGCTAAAGACTGGATATCGTCCATTAACAGCACATCTACACTTTCCCTGTATTTGTGCCTGAACTTAGATATGGAATCAGTCTGTATGGTGTGTATAAATTCGTTTACAAATTGCTCTGTGGTTATACAGATGACACGTTTAGCAGGGTGTAATTCCAGTAATTTATGGCCTATAGCATGGAGAAGATGAGTTTTTCCTACCCCTGAAGGGCCGTAAATATAAAGTGGGTTTAATCTTTCACCTGGGCTTTCTGCTACCTTTGAGGCTGCAGCTGCTGCTAAGCGGTTGCTAGGACCGGTTATGTAGGTTTTGAAAGTATATTCAGGATTTAAACGTAGAGGATTTTTCTGTTTAGGTTTACATTTTGGCTTATTGGGAGATTCCCGTTTAGGGGAGGTATTACCTTTAAGTTGCTTTTTTACGAATTTGGGTTTAAGGTCATCTCTGATATTTTTTTGGATGACTTGTTGGATAGGCTTTAGAAAGTGAGTTCTGTTTAGGAATTCTACACTGAATTGGCCAGGGACGCTGATATAGATTTGATCCCCTTCTATACCTATGGGCCTGGAATCTGATATACTGCTATGTGCAGCTGGATCTAGGACTTCTTTTAGCTCCTCTAAGCATAAATTCCATTTTTGAGTTATTTCTTGACGATCGACCTTTTGCATATCAGCGAAAGCTCCCCTTAGATGCATTAGATAGTTGTATGGAGTTGCGATACCCCGCGGCGGCGCTGACTTTTGCCTGTTCTTTTGAGTTTTTTATGATTCCTACCGAAAATAGGGCGAAAAAATTTGTTAATCTTGTTATAAATTTGAGAATAAATAGGGTGGCTTTTTAGGCTTATACTTTTAAAGCCGATTTTTGGGCTTTATTAGGGCGGATTTTATGAAGTTAAGTTGAAATGAGAGGATAATTTGTTGCATCAGTTTTTTTATTAGGAGGCTTAGTATTATGTCGGGCCGCGATGGCTGGTTTGATGGGAAGGGTATCGATCTTTTGCGGGACGAATTTTTGGAAGAGCATGAGGGATGGCAAGAGTTTATTGCTGACGGGAAGATTACAGCTAATGAGATTTTGGAGCAAGAAGCTCGTATTGTCAGGATGCTAAGGAAATTGGAGCCCACCTTGAATGATGAACAGCATGCTGAGTTGACCAAGGTACTTTTAGAGTATGAAGTGTTGATCAATATGGCTTTAGTTCATTATCCGTCCGTTGTAGACGGTGATAGGTATTGGAGGATGCATTTTGATATCGATGAATGTTTGGATTGATCTCAGTTAATCTTTTTGGTTATCATACTGACTTTTATGTGATATAATGCATTAGATTATCGGTGTAAGGTTTTCGCTTTTCGTTGTAAGGGGCCAGGTGATGTCTTGTGGTTTTGGGGGATTAGCTTCTGTATGAGGAGAGATATAATTTTTATGGATAATATAAAATTTATCAGGATATTGCTGCGGTATAGAGGTATTAATAATTGATGGCTTAGATTTGCATAATTTGTTTTTGAGGCTTTTTGGTTTTGAGAAAGAAGGGTCTTATTTTGTTATTTTGCATGGTTGGAGTTCGTGGGGATGGGGGATGCTCATATATTGAAAGAGCGTCTTGAAATTGCAAAGGCTTTAAGCGGGATTAGTTTATATGATTATCCTTTCAATGCCAGGGAGTTACCCGAGTTTTGTGGTTTGGTGTTGAATTCTTCTTTAGGGGATAGGTGTAAGGAGTTTCATAACGATCTTTTTAAATCAGCTTCAAGTTCTGGTGCGATTGAGTTTAAAAGATGTCCTTGGGGGCTTTTGTGTTTTGCTGCTGATATGGGTGGCTTGCAGATTGGAGGAGGACATGTCAGAGATGGTGAGTTAGACCTTTCTTCTATAAAAATAGGTGAGTTAAGCAAGATCGCTTTGGACGAATTTTATAGGAAGCTAAAGCATTTATCCGAACCGCGTTTAAGAGAAATTGCGGGTGGGTTGGCAAGGTTATTAGAGAATGGAACCATAGAATCACCTGCGAGCAAGATAGCTCAACTTACTTGTTTTAAAAAGTCGCTTCAGGAAGTTATAGAACAGTTGGTTTTGTGGATAAAAGAATGGTGTGAATGTGATGGTGTGCTGATCTTTTATAGAGAGAGTAGGGGGAGAACCAGTTGTT
>RFKT01000053.1 GCA_003694225.1 Candidatus Dadabacteria bacterium | reverse complement strand
CCTCAGGGCTCGAATAGTTAACAAAATTCCTATAAAGATTGAAATGCATATGCAGAAGTACTTTATGATTTCGCTTATTATGTATCGGTTGAGTGTTTTCACATACTAAAGTATTTCAGTATGTCGCATGATTATACAAGACCGCTTAAGTATTTCTTTTGCCTTGCTTCCTCTTTGCGTATTCTCTTGATTGATTCCTTCTTCTTTCTTTTCTTCTTTTCACAAGGCTTTTCGTAATATCTTCTTAATTTAAGCTCTTTAAAAACCCCTTCACGTATCAGTTTTCTTTTCAGCACTCTCATGGCTCGGTCTACGTTGTTTTCTACTGAGACCTCCATAACAGGTTTTGGCCATTCCGTAATTGCATCGGGATTTTGTTTCATAAGCAGGGTATTATCAATATTGTTATCATTTGTAGCTCTATTGCCTTTGTTGTCCTGGTAAGACTCCTGTAGCTGCTCTTCCCCACTATTTTTACTCTCGCCTGAATAATTCTGTGTCTCTAAGTCATCCATATTAAAGTTGTCGACAAATTTCCATATGTTATCTCCGCTTTTATAAGCCAAAACTCCTTGAAGCTTTGGAACTTTACTTTGGATACAGCCACACTCAAGCCACATAGCTGAGAGGGTGCTTGAAAGGATATTAGCTACTTCTCCCGGTAAGTCAATTGTTGCAGCACCGGAGCACCCTGTCTGATAGCGACTGTAAGTTGGCCATTATGCTGATTTCTCCCCAAATGTAAATACCCATCTTATGGCGCCGGATGGTGTCCAAAGGTAGAAAGTGCAGGCTCTACTCTATTTCAGAGAGAATGGTGTGTCTCTTATTTATTTTTTTATGGCATTCAGCAGGCTGCCTGAGCCACCATGTCTTTGCAGAAGGTACAGGGTTACTTTCTTTAACAAAAGCAAGAGGTTACCCTTTCCGCAGTAAATGGTGCGGGGCTACTTCAGAAAGGTACGGGGTAACTTTCTTCAAGAAAACCAAGATGTTGGCTATCAGACGGTAAGTGGTACGGGGTTACTTTTGCGATGGTCTGTTCTGAGTTTATCACCTCAAAGATCACTATGCTCTCTGGGTGAGCTATCGACTCAGCCTTCCTCCACAGTGGGTCCCAACTTTTTTTGCGTGCAAAGGTGCTGGGCTGCTTCAAGAAGGTAAGAGGCTTTCCTTATGTAAAATTGTTCTGTTAAATCAGGATGTTGAGCTTTTACAAGGTTTGGAGGTCCTTTAAAACTTGAACACAAAGGTCTAGAATGACTTGTTAGTTAAAATCGGCAAGTTAGCTCCTTTTGAGAGGACGGTGTTCTTTTAAACCAAAGTTATAAAAGTTATCTCGGGAGGGCAGTTGACTCTTAGAGGAATCTCTACTGTGCCGATCCCCCTTGTGGTATAAATCGCTGTTTCTCCAAGATAGTTTAATCCCTCAATTAAGTCCCTATGAGAGATATTGTAAAAAAAAGGCCCAACGAGAGGAAACCTTATCTGGCCTCCGTGAGTATGACCACAAAGTGCCAGATACACCCTTAATTCATTGAGTTTGTTAGCATTTTCTGCCAGATAATCAGGATTATGCGCCAAAACTATCCTTATTTCGTTCTTTTCCTTCTTTAACGGAAGAGAGAGCTTGGGTATGCCTGTCCAATAATCATCACATCCATAAATGGTAAGCTCAGCTGAGCCCCGCCTTATCTTATAAGAGTCATTAACTAACACCCTTATGCCACTACGTTCGAGACTCTCTTTGCATGTAACCGGTGCTTCCCACCTGTCGTGATTGCCATAAACAGCACATATTCCATCTGGAGGGTTTACCTCAGAGGCCCCCTTCGCAGTGGTATTATAAACCTCTGTGATAAGGTTGCCCCTTGAAAGCCCTGAAAGGGAATTTTTGGTAATGGAAGAGATTGCCTTTGCCAATTGGGATCGCTGGATCCATATATAATCCCCGCCTAATACCAACAGGTCTGGACGAAGCTTTTTTGTCTTAGAAAAGATCTCCCATAAATAATCCTTGGTTAGATATATACCTAAATGGGTGTCCGCAATGAACGCTATTTTATATCCCACAAATTCCTTTGGTATCTCTGGTATTGGCAGTGACGTATCAGTTATCTCAGGTGAAGCTAGATTAGAAGGGTAAGAGAGCGAAGAGCACCCGGCTAAGAGGGCTGGGGCGGAGAGTTTCAAAAAAGTTCGCCTTGAGACCTTCACTTGAAATCTAATATAAATTAATGACCTCAACCTTGGCTGACCCTAAGACTCTTTTTCAGCCTTTTATGGTACTCCCTTGATCTATGGCTTCTTATAGCAGAGAGCCACCCACCTGATCTTATCCACTCGTCAAGCTTTGCGCAAAGCGGATGCCTCTTTTCAAGCGCCTTGAACTGAGGACCGTGCCACTGTTTTCTAGAATTGATTGAATATACGTTATCTTTCAAAACTGCATGGCACATTTCATGGTAAAGCAGGGGCTCAACCCAGCCAAAAAACTTCGGATGATTTAACTCCTTAGCTACTCTAACTATCTTCCTCTCTATTGAGCAGGAAGCTAGAGTTCTCTTTTGGTTTCGATTACTCCAAATAATCGTATACGAGTAGAGTTCTTGGTGAGTAGGGAAAAATCGCTCAACTAAATTCTCCCATATCAATCTAAGAGCAGTGTCAGATCTGCCGGCTGATTTTCCAGGGCGTAACCGTTTCTTACTTTTAAACGGCAGTGCTGTCTGCGTAAGTTTCATGAATAAGCCATCTGGGGAATAAAGCTAACATACTACTTTTATTATCAGGCCTTTGTGTATAGACCGCAATCCGCTAAATGAATATCTTATCTGATACAATAGATGCTACTCAGATGGTGCAACAAAGCTAAATAGATCCCCGAGCCAATCCTCTGCTTTTTCCTTCTTTTCCTCTAGTACATTTTTTATTATCTCTTCGAGCTGTCCCTTTTCAAGCCAAATTCCTCCCGTATCAGGACATCGCCTTACTGTGACCCCTTTAAACTCTGTTACCTCCATAATTGAACCTGTGACAGGACTTAAAAGAGAATCTCCCTTTTGCTTTTCCCTAAACCTCTTTACAGCCTCCTCATTTTTCTTCTTAAAGTACATCTCTTCCTTCGCCTTACGCATCTCTTCCCATTTGTCTTCTGTTGTCATCGTCTCTCTTAAATCAAAAAATAAAATTTAGTCCCCTAAGTTCCAAGACTATACCT
>RFKT01000052.1 GCA_003694225.1 Candidatus Dadabacteria bacterium | reverse complement strand
GTATCGAGATCATCCCCCATTATCTTAATACCCACTGGGGTTTTAATGCCTGTAGCCAGCATATCAAGCCGTGTTTTTATTGGCATAGTCCATGCGTTTGTAACTCCCGGAAACTTTATGGCTTTGTCAAGCTCAGCTGTTAGTTCTTTAATGGTAATTTTTCTTGATTCCGGAAAGAAAATAGTCAAAGGATATTTAAAAAACTTAGGGAGCGAAGAAAACCACCTTTCAATGGGAATGTCCCTCCACTCCTCTTTTGGCTTTAGCATAATAGTGGTTTCTATCATTGAGAGAGGAGCTGGGTCTGTGGCTGTTTCAGCCCTTCCAATTTTTCCAAACACATGGTGCACCTCAGGAAATTGCTTTATTATCTTGTCTGTCTGCTGAAGAAGTTCTTTTGCTTTTGTGATAGAAATTCCCGGGAGGGTTGTCGGCATATATAGAAGATCTCCTTCCCAAAGGGGAGGCATAAACTCGCTTCCTATCTGATCCAGAGGAAATATTGCATCAAATGGCTTTAGCGCCTTTTTAAGCCAGTCAAACGGCACATTATTGACTACCAATGTTTTATATGGAAATAGGGTAGCAATACAAAGAACAGCTGCGGCTATAGGTACCTTTGGGTGCTCCAAGACCCAGTAGATGACCGGCCTGTAAATATCAATAAGAAATTTATTTACCGGATTTTGCGCCTCTTCGGATATCTTTTGAGGCCACAACAAGAGAAAAGACAGAGAAGCTATAAAGAGAGCTGTTAGGAAACAAAATGTTGTGGATGCGTTTTTTGTTATTAGGGCAGTTACAATGACAGACAATATAAACAGGCCGAGAGATATTATTAAGGTATATTTCTTCTGTCTTGAGATTCCCCACCTTTCCGGAAGAAGTGTTGTTCTTATAAAGTATCCCATCATTATAGGCACGAGAGTAATTGAGAGAAGCGCCGCCGCCGCCATGGAATAGGTCTTGGTAAAGGCCAAAGGCTTAAACAGCCGCCCTTCCTGAGCCTCTAAGGTAAATATAGGAAGAAATGAGAGAGTGATTATTAGTAGCGAAAAGAAAAGAGCGGGCCCCACCTCTTTGGATGCATCTATTATTATCTCCCAGTGATCCTTTTTGCCCCCATCGCGTTCAATATGCTTGTGGGCGTTTTCAATCATGACTATGGCGGCGTCTATCATGGCCCCGATTGCGATAGCAATTCCGCCCAAAGACATTATATTTGCGTTTAACCCCTGATAGAGCATTACCGTAAACGCCATAAGGATGCCTATAGGCAAGGTTAGTATGGCTGTAAGGGAAGAGCGGAAGTGAAGGAGAAATATAATACAGACTAGTGCAACAACAATAGATTCCTCTATAAGTTTTTCCTTTAAGGTATGGACTGCCCTTTCAATTAAGCCAGATCGATCGTATACAGGCACAATTTCTACTTCCTTCGGAAGCCCCTTTTTAAGCTCTTTAAGTTTTTCCTTAACCCTTTTAATTACCGCAAGGGCGTTTTCACCGAACCTTACGACCACTACTCCCCCTACAACTTCGCCCTCTCCGTTCAATTCAGAGAGACCTCTCCTTAGCTCAGGGCCGAGATGTATATTCGATATATCTCTTAAAAGGACGGGGGTGCCGTTCTTATCTGTTCCAACAGGCACATTCTCAAGATCGCTAACAGATTTTATATAACCAAGTCCCCTTACCATAAACTCGGTCTCCGCCATCTCTATAAGCCTCCCTCCCACATCGTTGTTCGATCTTTGTATGGCGCGCTTTACCTTGGAGAGGGGGATGTTATAAGCGGCGAGCTTGTTTGGATCTACATCGACTTGGTACTGTTTTACATATCCTCCAACTGAGGCGACTTCAGAAACCCCCGGCACAGATGAAAGCTCGTACCGCAAGTACCAGTCTTGGTAGCTTCTTAACTGGGATAGATCGTATGTTCCGGTTTTATCCACTAAGGCATATTCATATACCCACCCCACCCCTGTGGCATCAGGCCCAAGTGTGGGCGTAACTCCCTTTGGAAGCCTTCGTGACACAAAGTTTAGATACTCCAAAACCCGGCTTCGCGCCCAGTATAGATCTGTTCCGTCTTCGAAAATGATATAGACAAAGGAAAAGCCAAAGAATGAATAGCCGCGCACCACTTTGGCAAATGGCACAGAGAGCATGGCTGTTGTAAGGGGGTATGTAACTTGATCTTCTACCACTTGAGGGGCTTGCCCCGGATATTCAGTAAATATTATAACTTGGATATCAGAAAGATCAGGTATGGCATCAAGAGGGGTTTTACTTGCCGAATAAATTCCCCACGCAACGATAAAAACGGTAGAAAGGATAACAATAAACCGATTTCTAGCTGACCACTCAATTATCTTTTCTAACATGCTTCTTTTTACTTAGTAATCAACCGCTGTTCCACACATTGGCATCTTCTTCCCCAAATAGGGATTTCTAGGCTTGGAGGCTTTTTGGAACCATTCCCCTTTTACCATAGGGCAGTAGAAGATCTTCACCCCGGTTTTCTTAACTTTTTCTGGGGCAAATTGTTTGGCGTATTTTGCAAGCGCTTTGTTGTAGATTTTGAAGCCTTTTCTAACTCTCTTGATGGCACCTGAGCTTAGATCGGGTAGAGAGCTCTCTATCTCAGAG
>RFKT01000051.1 GCA_003694225.1 Candidatus Dadabacteria bacterium | reverse complement strand
GATTACCGCTCAGTCGGCCGAACGGGCTGCCCTTGGGGCAGGGGCAATTGTGCTCGATACCATTTGCACTGATGATGGGCGGCGTGAACATGAGAAGATAGAAAGGATAAGGCATCTCCGCCCCGATATCCTTTTAATGGCAGGCGGCACGGATGGAGGGGCGAAAAAAAATGTTATAGCCTTAGCGGAGGTATTTTTGGCGGCCAATCCAAAGCCTAGGTTCGGATCTACTCTGAAGCTTCCGATAATCTATGCGGGAAACAGCGAGATCTTTGAAGAGATTGAGCGGCTTTTAAGCCCGATAGCTGTTGTAGAGCGGGTAGATAACCTTAGGCCAACTATAGAATCTGAGGCGCTTCAAAGCGCAAGGGAGCGGATACACGAGTTCTTTCTGAGGCATGTCATGAGCCATGCTCCCGGCTATGGCAAGCTTATGGGATGGACTCCAGTTCCTATAGTGCCTACACCTTCTGCTGTAGGAGATATGGTAAGGGGCTTTGCGCAAAGCCGAGAGATGGAAGTTTTGGCTGTGGATATAGGCGGAGCTACTACAGATGTGTTTAGTGTTTTTAAGGATAGAGAAAGTGGAGAGTTTCGATTTAACCGAACAGTCAGTGCAAACTTAGGGATGAGTTATTCGGCCGCAAATGTGCTTTTGTCAGCTGGGGTGGAGTCAATTATCCGTTGGCTTCCGTTTCGTATGGATGAGGGTGAGCTTAAAAATATCATAATGAACAAGATGCTTAGGCCGACCTCCATACCTCAAACCTTAAGAGATCTATTTGTTGAGCATGCCTTGTGCAGAGAAGCGCTCAGACTCTCTTTTGAGCACCATAAAAAGCTTGCTGTGGGATTAAGCGGCCTCAAAAGGAGTAGGGGTATAGCGGATATTTTTGGAGACAGGCAAGAAAGCTCCAAGTTGGTTGATATGAAATCCCTTGACCTTATTATAGGATCAGGCGGTGTTTTGAGCCATGCTCCGGAGAGAAAGGGCTCAGCATTGATGATGATAGATGCCTTTGAACCTGAGGGGGTTACATTCCTTTCGGTTGATTCTATTTTTATGATGCCCCATCTCGGGGTCTTTTCACATGTACACGCGGAAGATGCACACGAGATACTGATTAAGGACTGTCTGATTGATCTCGGTTGCTGTGTTGCTCCGGTTTATAGCGGCCGTTTGGTTGGGAGGGAGATTGCTTCTGTTACGGTGGCTGGCGGCAAACGGTACATACTTCAAGGAGGTGAGTTTAA
This sequence comes from Candidatus Dadabacteria bacterium, assembly GCA_003694225.1. Taxonomy (GTDB): domain Bacteria; phylum Bdellovibrionota_C; class UBA2361; order UBA2361; family J135; genus J135. The sequence goes on along the minus strand of RFKT01000051.1, from coordinate 5,545 downwards.
GGTTGTAGAGGTAGATCTTGATAGTGGGGGAGAGCTCTTAATAGAACCTGTGCACCGTTCTGTCGATGTGGGAGGAGGAAAGGGCAAGAGTGTGAGTGTACATCTTCAGGCAGGCAAACATATTCTATACCTTGATGGGAGAAACAGGCCTCTACTGTTTGAGGAAAGCGACGAAGATCGCATAGAAGAGCAGAGGAAAATTCTTAATTCTTTAGGGATCACATGGAAGGAACGCAGCTAACACCTACTCTTTTAGCAGAAGATGGTGTGGTCATAAGGAAAGTCAGGCGTCTTCCTGTACCCGGCAATATCTCTGTGAAGAAGGGGGATAGGGTTGGAAGCAGAGATATGATAGGCAGTGCTGAGCTCCCCGGAGAGCTTAGGATTGTAAGGGTTCCTGAGACTTTAGGTATAGAGGTTGATGAGGCCCTTACAGGGTTCCGCAACTGCGGCATAGAGGAGGGGGTGCAGGTTGAGTATGGCGCAAAGATATGTGAATACCCTGTCTTTTTTGGTTTGTTAAAGGCGACTTGCTATAGTCCTGCTGCTGGCACAGTGGAGTTTATCTCCAAAAAGAACGCCCATATTGGGATAAGGATGAAATCCACGCCGCTTGTATTGTCGAGTTATATAGCTGGAGAAGTTGTTGAGGTTGAAAAAGGGCATAGTGCTGTTATAGAGGGGCGTGGTGCTATTGTGCAAGGCATATTTGGAGTAGGGGGAGAGAGGACAGGGAAGCTAGAGCTTCTTGATGTCGGTTGTGAAAGTCTTGTCACGGAAAGCGATATCCCTTCTATGGCTGAGGGAAAGATTTTAGTTGGCGGAATGTGCCCCACTGTTGATGCTATTAAAAAAGCTGCAAAGAGTGGCGCTGTAGGTTTGGTTACTGGTTCTATATTGAGTGAAGTTTTAAGCTGCTATCTTGGCTATGACTTAGGCGCCGCGATTACTGGGGATGAAGATATTCCTTTGACTTTGATTATAACTGAGGGGTTTGGGGAATTAGCAATTTCTGAAAGTGCTTATTCGATTTTAAGCCGATATGCAGGTCATCTTGCGTCAATAAATGGAGCCACTCAGGTGCGTGCCGGAGCCATACGCCCTGAGGTATTGATTACTGAAGGGATTGAGGTCTCACTATGCCTGGAAAAAACTATAGCTACCTACAGCGTTGGGAAGCGTGTGCGCATTATCCGGTATCCCTATTTTGGGAGGTATGGCGTGATAGAAGAGATGCCTGAGGAGCCTGAGGCTATAGCTACAGGCGCCAAAGTCAGGGTTTTCCGCCTCCGCCTTGACACCGGCGAACTTATTACGGTACCTCGCGTCAACGTAGAGCTAGCCTAAAGAAGGGCATCCAAAAGTTTAGCCGTAAAGAGATCCGTGTGTCCCTTTGTAGAGTTTGGGGATGCTATTGTCAAATTCTTATTTTTCAGAAAAATCCCGGTTTTTTTTTGTGTCCTGTTTTACTGGGTCAGAGCCAAGCATGACTTCGCGGCCGTCTAGTATGCCATCTTCATCGGTGTCTTTATTGAATGGATCACTCCCAATTGCTATCTCGAGGTCATCTCTCAACAGATCTCCATCTGTATCCGGGTTATCCGGGTCAGTCCCTTCAGAGATTTCATAGCCATCTGACAGCCCATCTTTATCCCTGTCTTGAATGGGATAATCTGAAGGATCGAGAGGATCTGTGCCACTTAGCTTTTCAGCTCCGTCCTTCACTCCGTCTTTATCTGTATCAGCATAAAATACGCTTGTCCCAATTTCCCTCTCCACACTATTGGGAATGCCGTCCCCATCATCATCTATTCCCTGAAGCCTGTTTATTAGTGAAGTTGTTCTTTTGAGGTTTGGAACGCTATCCGGATCGTTGGGATCTGAGTTATGCTTTAACTCAAATTGGTCAGTATATCCATCACTATCAGAATCTAATATAAAATTGCCTTTCCCTCTCTTTGTATTTTTAAAGGCACTTCCTAGCCAATTTGAAGGACGTTTGGCTTTGTTCACATTGAGTTTAGATTTTGCGCTAAGTACGCTTAAAGCAGCGTTTATATCATCTACAAAGGCCCCAGAAGAGACTGAAACGGCACTGGATGTAGGGGTAGGGGTCTCTGTCGCTGTCTCAGAAGGTGTAGGAGTCGGGGTTTCTGTAGCAGTTTCCGTTGGAGTTGGAGTAGGAGTACTTGTTGCAGTGGGTGTTACAGATGTCTTAGCTCCTAGTTCGTAGTCTTCTTGGCATGCCTTTGTCCCTGCAAGCACAAAAGCAGCGCAAAAGACACAGATAATTTTAAAGGCAGCGACGGTTTTACGCGGCATAAAGATATACCCTGAATTTCATCTTCCTGCTTTATAGTATTGTATACTTGGAGGTGTGAAAAGCCATAAAAAAGGGTGCTATTCTAGGGTCATAGCAGCTCTGGCTTCACATATTCTGGCTATTGCGGAGATAAAAGCGGTATCTACTCTCAGGAGCCTCTCCCCCAAAGAGTAAGGTTTAAAGCCCGCCTCCCTAAAGCGATCCCTTTCATAATCGTTCCAGCCTGCTTCCGGACCTATAGCAAACATAACTGTATCAGTGGGGGTTATATGAGAGCGTTGCTTAGGGGTAGCTGATAAAGTATCACACAATAGTTTTACTGAGCTGTTGAAAAGAGCTTTGCTTGGCAGGAAATCCTCTATAAACGGCCGAAACCTATCGTGCACACATATCATGGGCGGAAGAGAATTATAAGCTTGTTCAAGCCCTATAATAGTGTGATATCGGATGCTTTCCGGAGTTAGTGCTTGAGATGAAAGGTAGCTTTTTTCCGTCCGTTGACATCTAACAAAATGAAGCTCTGAAATCCCTAGAATAGCCGAATCGCGAATAAGCCTCTTTTGGCATTGAGGCCTTGGTATAGCGACAATTGCTACAATATTTTCATTCGGTATTGGATCCAAATCTAATGCAAGGCGTATCTTTGCTGTATCATTCGAGATATCGCAAATAGTGCCTGTTCCCCTCTTCCCTCCATATAATGAGACCCTAATTGTAGAATGTGGTCTTGGTGTGTGGTGAGTTATAAGGTGCACAACCCTCTCGCCTTTAAGCAGGGCACAATCATCCTCAATCAGTTCTTCAGGAAAAATAACAAGGGAATTCATTACCTCTGTTTAATCAAGCTATCTATGCTCTTTTTAATTGCAGGTGATGGCTCAACAGGGAGCATAGCCTTTAGGAATCTTAAATGAGCTGGGTTATCAGGGTCAAGTTTTGAATATGCTAACGCCCTTAGTAAGGGCTCCGGATGGATCGCCATCATCTTGAGATTCTCATACGAAGCCTTCCAGGCTGTATTAGAAAGATATCTGGCTGCCTGAAAATTAAAAGGATCATCTTTTGGAGCGGTTTTTCTTATGAGAACAATCTTTAAGACATCATCTGGATCAGGTTCACTGTCAAACCATGAAGCAGCATAGAAGAGATCCTTTTCCCCCCTGTATGAGAGAGTTGTAATTAAACCTATAATCTCTTGCCTGGTCAAGTTATGAGACCGTTCCGCTATAAACTTAGCCACTTCTCCTACGTTTCCTGGGACATATTGCTTGATTTCAGATACAGCGGCATTCCTCACAGACGGTTGAGGATATGAAAGGAGATCTATATTGTACTCGATAGGCAGTGGTGGAGAAGGAGGGATATCTGATGCAAGCATAAGCTTAATGATAGGATTAATTTTATTCCATTGCACGGGAGAAGGAGAGTTAAACCACGCGAGTTCAGGCGCTTTATCCTCTGGCATTGAGGAGAGGTAAGAATAGATCTTTTCAATATCCTGGTCCTTATGTCTGAGTAGCACAGGGATAAGAGCGGCTATCTTGCCATAGCTGTTGTCACCTATAAATCTCTCAACAATTTCTTTGGAAGGAGTGGCAAAGATCAACTTTGCTAGAGCCATTGCTGTATCCGAGCCTGCTGAAGATATTCCTATTTCCGACAACCTCTTAAACGCCAATCCATAATTTCCCGGCAGCTTTACAAGGTGTGATATCGGAATATCATTTAGTGATTGTGTACCAAATGGGCTTAGTACCATAGCAGCAAGGGTGATTGAGGGATGAAGGGAGGTTATAGGGGGTAGCTCTTCCAAAAGCAGACTGTCTTTAGTCTTTGTGGCAAAGATAATAGCTGCTTGTATATCCACTTCCTTCAGTTCTTCTCTCCATTGTGGATTGTACGCTATCTTTATAAATTCTGATGTTATCCCTGTAGGCGCACGATCTTGTAGTGCAGAGTCAACAATTGCATCCCTTGCAGGTTTTGAGTGGTTAACTAGAGCTTCGCTTAGGACTTCATTCATTAATGTAGGCTGATTGCTGGTCCAATATGTAAGATAATTTTTGTACTTCTGCTCGCTGTATTTCTGAAGGGCGATCCACAGAAAAGACGAGGCTATAAGCAGTAAGAGTAACGTTATTAGGTAGAGCTGAATTTTTAGATTAGACGCATCTTCCATTTTGCCAGATGAATAAGAGTGGACGGAGGGGGCTTTGAGCAGATCAATCTCTTTGTTGCTCTTTACAAGACGTAAGTGAGACCTCTTTGCTTCAGCCATTCTCCTCTCAACCGTAGTAGTTACTAGATAGACTCTACCCATACACTAATCAGGCAATGTAGCAGTTTTGCTTCAGTTAAGTGTCTAACAAAAAAGCAAAAAATATAACTTGTTATCCAAGATAGCTGATCGGAGCCCTAAGCTAACCCATTAAAATAACACAAAGTAATTGTTATCACTTTTAACAAGTGCTAATATGGCCCGGAGTTATGTGATTTATAGAGGATATGTAGTGAAGCTGACAATTCTATTTGTTTCTTTGTATCTATTTGGAATTGTTGGGATATTACCCGCAGAGCCATTTTATCCTGTATGGAAGAATTTGACTAGAGAGGGGAAAAGGCACTTTATGTCCGGCTACTTGCACGGTATGAGGGATGCCAAAGAGATTGTTCATATCACTGCTGATTATGTTAAGAAGAAACCGGAAGAATCAATCTCAAGCATGAATAAGATAGAGCATATTCTTTCCCTTTCTGGAGTAACCCCTGATGTTTTAGTTGATGAGGTTGATAGATGTTATGCAGATTCCACTCGGGTGTTTGCTCCGCTGTCTCTTTGCATAAGTATGGCCACGAGAAGGAAGGAACATTAAAAGTTCTATATGGAAAAGGTGCTGTATGTGTTAAAATGGCCTCTGTTTTTTAAGGCTATGCATGGTCGATATTGAAGAGATAAATAGGATTTTTGATCAGATTACTGAATACTACGATGAACCTGTAAGGATAGGCTCTCGTTGTGAAAGCAGTGTGTATTATAGGGTTGAGGACATAACCGATAGTGAGCTTAATCTCTGCGCTCAATATGTAGCCGAGAGGACATTAGAAGTCTGCTACCCTGATTTCCCAGAGCTTATTTTGAAGCTTCCAGGCGGGTATAGCTTTTTTGCTGAACGCCTAGCTGTTGTTTTCTCTGAATTAAGTCCAGGGGGCAAAGATATACCT
>RFKT01000050.1 GCA_003694225.1 Candidatus Dadabacteria bacterium | reverse complement strand
GATCCTCATTTATCCAAGTTACAGTTGTTCCCTTCGGTACGGTAATCTCTGATGGAATGAATTTCATATTGGAGATTTTTACAACAACCTTTTTGGAAGTGATGTTACTGTTTGCAGCAAAGGTTGTCGATACCGTGAGAGCAGTAAAAAGCATCACAGCCGTTAATTTTAAGTGCATTTTTGCCATCTATCCCTCCATAAAGAAAATAGGCAGCAGCTCTAGGTAAATATTTCTAAAACTGCTGCCTTCTATATAGCTTACCTCAACCTAGTGCGTTGGGCGGCTATTGCCACTGGACAGTCTCGTACATAAGATGAACAAACTTTGTATACGGCGGCAGGTAACCCTTAGAGGGCTTTTCATTAGGGTGAGCCACAAAGTGTACCTGTATTCCGTGAGGGTTATATACCTTGCCGGGATAGTTTTTTGCCATCTTAGGCCCTTTGAAGTCTACCTTGCCTGTGCGGGGATTTCTTACTTCTTCTGTAACCATTAAATGCGCCGGCCCCATCCACGCAAGTTTTCCGTTATGGTATACCTTTGCAGGGCCCCATGTAGCGGCGTAGGTCCAGACCTTAGGCAACACAGGGGGGCTCATCTTTGGATCCACATCTCCCCCTGTGGCGCCGTGAAGATTTACATCTGTTCTAATCATCTTGAACTTGTTTGCTTCTATTCTCCAACTTCCATCTCCGCCGGAAAAAGTAGCAACGATCTTACCCTGATTTTTCTCAGGGTTAAGGTGTATATCTATCTTGCCGCTTCCCCTGATAATGCAGCTTCCGTCATAGCAGAAGCGGTTTCGTGAGTTATGACGCCCAACCTGATATGCAGGGGTAAGTCCTGTCATGTTAAGCGTGTAGTCTGCTCTTGCGGCAGACAGTAGGATCTCTGTAGATCCCAATAAGACGCCAAGCGCATATGTTGCCAAGATTATACGTAATTTGAAAATTCCACCTCTCATATTATAGCTCCTAATAAAATTGAGATTACATCAACATAACTAAAGGCAGTGCCTTAAATCTGGAGCTTAGTTCGGCAGCTACTTATAAGCGGTTACGGGAAATGAAATATTTTTACGAGAGAACCCTCTGTATAGGAACTTATGCAGTATAATCTAATGGTTGCGGCAATTTTCAGAGGGTTTTTTCATTTGCATCTTTGCCGAAATATATTTTTTGCAAGAGGGGATCTCTCCTTACCTTGTCCGGCTCCCCATCAAGGACAATCCTTCCAACATCAATTACCATAATTCTTTCACAAAACCCCTCTATAAAGTTAAGATCGTGCTCTATAACCATTATAGTCTTATCCTCCTCCTGAAGAAGCCGTATCAGTTTAGCCACATCATCTTTCATCTTGGGAGAGACTCCCGCTGTAGGCTCGTCAAGGAGAAAGAGATCTGCTCCAAAGGCTAAAGCCCTTATGATCTCTAAAAGCCTCATCTGCCCGCCTGAAAGGCTTGAGGTTTTTTCCTCTGCCTTCTCATGAAGGCCTACCTTTTCTAAGAAATCATAGGCTTCGCTCCTGTTCCGCTTATTTTGGGTTCCCCAAGGGAAAAAGGATCTCCACAGCGCTTCACGGCTTTCAATTGCCACAATTACATTCTCTATTACCGTCATCTCCTTAAAAACACCGAAATTCTGGAAGACCCTGCCGATACCGAGGCGTGCCCTTTTATGCGGAGGCATATCTGTTATTTTGGTGCCTTTAAATAAAATCTCCCCTGCATCTGGCATGCAGAATCCGGAAAGACAATTAAAAAATGTGGTCTTGCCGCTTCCATTGGGGCCGATTACACCTACAGTTTCACCCTCAAAGATCCTACACTCTATTCCGTTGAGTATACTTGTACCGCCAATGCTAAAATGAAGGCTCTGCACAGAAAGTATAGGAAGCTTTTTATTATCTTCAGTGTTCATATCCTCCTTTCTACTGGGAAAATTACGTCTTTTTTCCAATATACGACAAAAAATAGTATAAGCGCGTACAGTAGCTGCCTCATAGGGCCTAATATGCTCGGTGGAATGTCGATAAACCTTAAAGGCTCAGGAAGGAGGATTAAAAAGATTGTCGATATCGTTACCCCCCAAAATGAGCCAGGCCTTCCCACCACGGCTATAGTCAGCACAAAGATCATCTCAGTTAATGAAAAAGAGGATGGATCTATATAATTTATATAGTATGCATAAAGGCTTCCAGCAATGCTTGCAGCTGTAGAGCCCGCAATAAAGCTAAAGAACTTGATGTTTTTTGTGCTCTTTCCCAAAGCCTCGGCGCCGGGTATGTATTCAGCCTGCGCCTTAAGAGATCGGCCAATGCTGTTATTGAAAAATATGTAAAAGCAGATCTGGCACAATACCATAAACACAAAAGCAAGCGCCAGGAAGTTGATATTTTGGTAAAAGTCAATCGTTCCTATATCAGGGCGGGGAATACCAGGAATGCCAAGAACGCCTTTTGTAAGGCTTTTCCAATTAATCTCAAGCGCAGATACTACTGATGCAAATGCTATTGTGCCTATCGCAAAATAGTCACCAGATAGCTTCAATGATATCCCTCCTATCAGAATACTTGCTGTGGCGGCTAAAAGGATTGATGTTGCAATACAACCCCAAAAGCCTACACCAAGCTCAGTTGAAAGGAGGGCCGTTGTGTATGCGCCTACGGAATAGACAGCCACATGAGCGAGATTAAACAACCTTCCCGCGCCAAAGGGAAGGTTAAAACCCTGAGCCAATATTGTGTATATGCATATTAGTATGAGCAGATGAATAAAATAATCCACTTTACTCCTCTCTTAGACGAACAACCTTGCCGTCTTTAACGGTATAAAGCTCTGTATATCTACGTTTTGCTGATATTAGCCCATCTTTGTCAAATGTAATTTTACCGCACACACCTTTATAATCAGCATTGAGAAGGCACTCTTTTATCTCTTCCGGTTTTTCTTT
>RFKT01000049.1 GCA_003694225.1 Candidatus Dadabacteria bacterium | reverse complement strand
TCAGGCGCGAATGAGCGCTGAGGGAATACCGCAAATTGCTGTTGTAATGGGCTCATGCACAGCCGGTGGGGCCTATGTGCCCGCAATGAGCGATATTGCTATTATTGTAAAAGAACAGGGAACTATTTTTCTCGGCGGTCCTCCGCTTGTAAAGGCCGCAACAGGAGAAATTGTAACCTCTGAGGAGCTTGGGGGAGGAGCTGTGCACACCGAAATAAGCGGTGTTGCGGATTATCTTGCGGAAGATGATAATGATGCTCTGCGCATCACCAGAGAAGCAGTTGCAAGCCTTGGATGCAATGAAAAAGCGCCGTGCGACATTTCTCAGCCATTAGATCCTCTTTATGACCCTGAAGAGATCTATTCCCTTATCCCAGCTGACACGAAGAAACACTTTCCCATGAGGGAGATACTGGCGCGCCTCTTGGATCAAAGTGAACTCGACGAGTTTAAGAAGCGATATGGCAAATCCATAATATGCGGATTTGGAAGGATAGAAGGATATCTTGTCGGAGTTATAGCAAACGATGGGATTCTCTTCTCCGAAAGCGCGCTCAAGGCGGTGCATTTTATAGAGCTTTGCAATCAGCGCGGCATCCCTCTTGTTTTCTTGCAAAATATTGCAGGCTTTATGGTAGGGAAAAAATACGAGCACGGGGGAATAGCAAAGGACGGCGCAAAGATGGTTAATGCTGTCGCGTGCTCCGTTGTGCCAAAAATTACCGTAATAGTAGGAGGCTCATTTGGGGCAGGCAACTACGGTATGGCGGGAAGGGCTTATCAACCGCGATTTCTGTATATGTGGCCAAACGCAAGGATTTCCGTAATGGGACCTGAACAAGCAGCATCTGTGCTTACACAGGTAAGGAAAGACTCTTATGCAGCTAGAGGGGAGAGCTGGGACGAAGAAGAGATGAAAAGATATAGAGAGCAAATTCTTGAAAAATACAATAGAGAGGCAGACCCTTATTACTCCACAGCCCGGCTGTGGGATGACGGAATTATAGATCCAGCCCAAACCAGAAAGGTAATAGCTCTTTCCATCTCTGCAACCCTTAACAGGAGCTGGGACAGGCCTCAGTACGGTGTTTTTCGCATGTAGTCGTCTCGATGCTGAACAAAATCTTAATAGCAAACAGGGGTGAGATTGCGTGCAGGATTATCAAGACCTGTAAGAGTCTTGGTATTGGCACTGTGGCGGTATACTCAACCGCCGACAAGAACTCCCTTCATGCAAAGCAAGCTGACCAAGCTATATGGATCGGAGAGGCGGAGCCGTCCCAATCATACCTTGCGGTAAAAAAGATCATAAACGCCGCCAAGGAAACTGGGGCAGAGGCGATACACCCGGGATACGGTTTTGTAGCAGAAAATGCTGATTTTGCCCGCTCTGTTGAGTCTGAGGGGATTGTATTTATAGGTCCCGCTCCCGACACTATCAGATTGATGGGTGACAAGGTAAAAGCAAAACACCTTGCTAAAGAGTGCGGTGTTCCTCTGGTTCCGGGAATATCAGACCTAGAAAAATTGGATGAATTTCTAAAAGAACATGGCTTCCCCATCCTCATTAAGGCAGCAGCAGGAGGAGGTGGAAGAGGCATGCGCAAGGTTTACAGAGTTGAAGATCTAGAACACGCCCTCAGAGGCGCTGAGAGGGAAGCTAAGGCATTTTTTAAGGATGGAACTTTATTTATTGAAAAGTTGATTGAAGATGCCCGACACGTAGAGGTGCAGATATTTGGGGATGGAAAGGGAGACGCCTTCCATATCTTTGACAGAGACTGCACTGCACAGAGAAAGCATCAAAAGGTAATTGAGGAAGCTCCGGCGCCCATACCAAAGAGCATATCTAAAGCCATACGCCAATCTGCCGTAAAACTTGCAAAAAAAGCACGATACAGAAATGCGGGCACAGTTGAGTTTCTGCTGGCACCAGATGGCTCATTTTATTTTATGGAAGTAAACTCCCGGCTTCAGGTGGAGCATCCTGTAACAGAAGAGATATCTGGGGTTGATCTCGTAGAGCTTCAAATTAAAGCCGCTGAGGGCGTTCCTTTCCGCGAACTTAAGAGTCAAATCCCCAAAAAAGAGCGGGGAACAGCTATAGAGCTTAGAATCTGTGCTGAATCGCCTTCAAAAGATTTTGCCTCTCAGACAGGAAAAATCTGGGTTTTTGACATCGGAACAGAACACGATTCCATTCGCATTGATACTGGGATAGAGGAAGGAAGCATTATATCCCATTATTATGATTCCCTGGTTGCAAAGGTAATCGCCAGAGGCAGCACAAGGCAAAAAGCAATAGAAAGGGCTGTTAAAGCTTTAGATGAATTTCATATATGTGGGATAGAAACAAATATCCCTTTTTTAAGGGAGATACTGAACAGCGGGGAGTTTTTAAAAGGAATACACCATATTAACTTCTCTGAAAGCCTCCTTCCTAACTGTGCGAGACGGGAAGAATACTCATCCCTTGCAGCTATAGCATTTGTCCTTTCCAACTTTAAGCCTGACCACACGGATATATGGGACAGGGCATTTGGGTGGAAGGTTTATGCTGGGAAAATTACCGCTCTCCTGCAGATTGATGCAGAAGAGAAAAATATTGAATTAGAGCAAACTCGCCCGAACGCCTTCATTGCGAAGGTAAATGGAGAAGAATTTGAGATCAACGAAATCAGGCTTCTCTCCACAAATAACTGGTTAAT
>RFKT01000007.1 GCA_003694225.1 Candidatus Dadabacteria bacterium | reverse complement strand
GCCCCATGAAGCGGCAGTTTATCCTCTCTGATGTAGTGGCTGTGTTAAGGGCTCCTAAGCGGGTGGATGAAGATGAGCAGACAGCCGTTAGGCGAATGGAGATAGCCATGCTTATGTCTGAGTATTACGGTGAAGGAACATATGCGAGATTTTTTGACCGGCCGGGCGCATTAAAGCTCAAAGAACGCTTCATAGTGTTTGATCTTAAGGGGCTGAGCAGAAATCCAGATCTTCAAAGGGTATTCCTTAAAATCGCTATGTTGTGGGCAGATGAAGTTATGAATGACCCACATGAGCTTGACAGCAGGAAGATACTAGTATTTGACGAAGCCCACGATCTTATCGGTAAAACGGCTTCCGGTGTTATAGAGTCAGCATTTAGGCTCTACAGAAAACGGAAAGGTATAGTGATAGCAGCTTCCCAGTCAGGAGAAGACTTCTATGTGGGCGCCGGAGGACAGGCTATTGTGCAAAATAGCGCTCATAAGATCTTCCTAAGACAGGATCCAAGCAAGTTTCACTTGACAGCAAAGGCTTTTAACCTAAATGAACAGCAGTCAGATGTAATCCTTCGCTTAAGGACTATTAAGGGAGTTGAATCACAGTTTTATCTCCTCTCTGACATAGGCGAGGCGGCTCTTGTTCTTCCCTTAGAACCTGCATTCTATTGGATCAGCACTAATAACGGTGATGACAACCAGCTTTTTGCATCAGTGTTAAAGGAGTGTAACGGTGACTATGCCGCGGCTATAGAACGGGCAAGCATAATAGCTCCGAACGGTGCTGCTGCATTCAATCAATACAGAGCTGCATTACAAAGAATGGAGCAGGGAGTAGGAGAGGAAAGCTCTGTGGGAAATGTGATAAACAGTGTGTTATCATCAGGCGAGAACCCAAATCAGTAGGAGGAAGAGATATGAAAAAGCAATTTAAAAAATTGATTAAAGGAGGAAGCAGCTGCCTTGCACTTGCTATCATAGTCATATGTCTTGCTTCATGCGCTCCAAGGCAGCCAAAGGTAATATACAAAAAGGTAGTTGTAGAAAAAGCTGTGACTCCGCCGGCTGGTACTGTACAGTATATATGGGAAGAACCTATGGTAGATGTAGTTGATGTACCGCCGGGATTAGATCCGGAGGGCTATTACTATAGGCCAGCACACAGAGAGATTGTAGAGATAAGACAGGGAAGATGGCAGCAATACAAACTGCCTGATCGGAGATAATGAAGGAGGATTGAACAATGGCGCTAATTCCATCTGCAAGATCTTTTGTTGCTCCTTTTATGTATAAGAGAAATCTTATAGCGATAATCCTGGTAGCCTTATTCTTCGGCATCTATCGCCTCTCTGGAGGGGGAATAGAATCACGCTCACGGTATGGAAGATACCGCGAATATACTCCTATCAAAAAGGAGTATAACAGGAGAGGATATACGGCAGAAAGGAAGCTCTCAGTCAGTGGCAAGCGAGCGCTGCTTGATGATCTACTGCGTGAAGGTAGAGACAGCGCCAAAGCCCCCGATTCTGGCGGCTCTGCTTCGAAGCTTGATGAAATCGAAAGGAGCTTAGGATTAAGGTAAAAAAGGATGATTGACGGAAAAATCACCATAAGGCGTGCTTGGCGATCTCAGATCCCAAAGCTTGTAATCTACTTTGCGCTTTGTGTTGCAAGCATAATTTTATCCCGTAAATTTCCCGGGACAATTATCCATGGAAAGTTGTTTTCTATTGGAAGCATAACTATATGGCTTAGATTTCCCCTTTTTACTCTCCTCCCGCTATGGGGGCTGTTAAATGTTATCTATCCGATATATGACGCTCTCTTCACGATAGATGGAAACGGCGTTGAGATGAGAAAAGGAATACTGTCTCTAAGACAAAATATAATAAGGGTAAGATATGAAGATATACGTGTTATAGAAGTTCAACAAACTTTGCTTGAAAGGATCTTGAACATTGGGGCAGTAGAAGTTGGAAGTGCTGCAACCGGAAAGATTGAAATTGTTTTTGATAGAATATCATCACCGCATGAGTTACAACGCGCTATACAGGCTGAAAAAGATGCAAGGCTAAAGCGGGCACGGCAAAAATCGTCCGCTGCTATGACTGCTGCAAGATAGATATTAGTGGAGGAAAAAGATGAGAAAACTATGCCAACACATAAAGCTTTTCCTAATACCCGCTATGTTGAGCCTTATACCCATTGCGCATGGGGCATCAGCGCAAGACAATGTTGAAGCCTTAAAAAAGAAGGTGGAGACCCTTAAAGAAAATGTTGAGCAGGGAGAGCTTAGCGATGACGCCTTTGCATTGGAAGATGAAGAGTTTGAGAAATTAAGAAAACAACTTCTCGAAGAAGAGAGGAGGATACTTGGTAAAAGCCAAAAAAATGATAATGCTAAATCTGAGCCTGCTTCAGGTACTCACCAACAAAGAGAGGTTGCTAAAAGGGATTCTCATACTACAGAACCCATAGAGAAAGAGGATCTACAGCGCACACCCGTCGCTACATCGGAATCTCTAGCGCAAGGGGATAATTCAGAGCTTTTGAACCAGATTTCACAGCTTGAAGCGGAAAATCAAACCCTATCTGAAGCTCTCAAGGAAAAAGAAGAAACCATACACTCGCTTAAAGCAGAAAATGCTTCTCTTAAAAAAGCTCTAAAAATCGCAAGGTCTAAATCAGCTTCTTTAAGAAAAGAGCTTGAAAGGGCAAAGTCAAGGCTTATGGTGGCACAAACAAAGATAGAAAGGCTTTCGCATATGATGGATGTAGAATACAGGCGGGCGAGATTTTCCGGTAAGAGAGACAACACTAAGCTTTTTAAAGCGACCAAACGCCGCACAGTTGCTTCTTCCCCCTCAGAGGATCTCCCCATAGTTACTGTCACCGCCAAAAAAGCATATCTCCGTGCCGGACCCGGCAAAAATAACTCGCCACTAATGACGGTTAAAAAAGGTACTAGGCTTGCAGTTGAAACGCGAAAGGGAGAGTGGTACAGGGTAACAACCCCTACTGGATCAAGGGCATGGATATCAAGTGAAGTAGTTGCCTTTGGTGCTGATGAGCGCTCAAGCCCTTCTACAATGATAAAGATAAAAGGGTATGACAGTGACGCAGAGGATAAAGCATTTAATCTTATTCGCAGCCGCGCTACTAATTAGCCTTCATATCCTCACGGGAGTACCGTCACTCGCGCTACTCTCGAAGGAATCTGCGGCAGCAGCCGTAGTTTATCCTATTTTTTCGCCTAGAAAATCAAGCGCTTTCGGGGTAAGGGCTCACCCAATCTTTAAAGTAAAGAAGCATCATGACGGCATAGATCTGGCAGCTCCGAAGGGAACGCCTATAAGATCTATTATGGATGGATGGGTGGTATTTGCTGGAAGATATAAGGGATACGGAAAGCTAGTTACTGTAAGGCATAAAAACGGATTTACATCACACTATGCCCATTGCGATACAATAAAGGTAAAGGTTGGCCAACATGTAACAGCTGGAGAGATAATAGCGGTTGTCGGATCAACCGGAGCTGCTACAGGGCCTCATCTTCACTTTGAAATCAGGCTTAATGGTAAACCTTACAATCCAGAGTGGCTCCTTCCCGGTCTCTCTGAGAAAGGGGCTGGATAAGCTGTATGATTCTTCCCTATCAATCGTATCTATCAGCTGGGTGTTCTATGAAATACCTTTTGCTCTTTCCGTTTTTTAGCTTGACCTCAACAGTTAGGTTTTCAGGGTATTCAGCCCCCGGCTTTGAGTATCTATAGGTTTCCCGTCCTCCATTGGTCAATCCAACCGATCGGCCTTTCTCTATCTTATTTCCATCTTCATCCTTAAGGATAATATCCTTTACCCTTCCGGAAAATTTAGGGGGGAGTAAAATGACTAAATTCCCGTCACTTTCAGACACTGGCTTAAATACAAAACCATTCGGCCCATCAACTCCGTGAGACGCCTTAACCTCAACCCCTGCCTTGAGGGCGGAAGAGCCGCCATCAAGCGCAAGTTTACCTGCATCAGCTTCTCCAGAATCGAATTTCTCGATCATAACCCTTGAAGATACCAAAGCCGCCTCCATGTCAGACACTGCTATCGTTGGATCTGACCCACTTCCTCTTCCGTCATATAGCGCATCTTTGTTGTCATCCAACTGGGCAGCTTTAAAGGCCTGTGCGTGTATCCGCTCTCCTTCATCGGTGGAAAGTTCTCCAGATTCAACCATCTGATTTAGAGCTTTTCTTGCGGCGTCCTCTACAGGGACATAGCCATCGGCCCGACGCATCTCTGCCTTGTTATTGTTGAAGAATTCGCTAAATTTCTTTGCAGCATCCTCTCCTTTGAGCTTTTTTATCCGTTCCTGAAGTATTGCGGCAAATAATTCCTCCTCATTGACCTTATTTGCTCCATCGGGCTTGAGAAGCGATCGCAACATAGCTTCAAACTTGTTCTCTTTTGTTTCGCTAGCTTCCCTTGCCTTGCCAGATGTTTCCTCAGCGCTCCGACTAACCCCTTTAAGTAACTGATATTTTGGCGACTCCTGTATCTGCATCTCTATCTCCTCTAAATATCTGCCAGTACAATCGTGTCTGTGAGCTGCTCTGTTGGTGTAAAAATGAGCACAAAGCGTGCCAAGAAGCGCCCCGGCTTAAGAAAGAAAATACTTAACGGCTTTAAATATATTTTTCCTATATTCTTT
>RFKT01000048.1 GCA_003694225.1 Candidatus Dadabacteria bacterium | reverse complement strand
AATATCCAGATTATGTATGGAAACACCCCTTCCTATCTCAAGGGCAAAGGGGTTTCTTACCCTTACTCTCCCCCTTATGGAAGCCGTCTTATGGACAGAAGCGCCCAATGCGCGCAAGGCCTGAGCCTTATCGGATGGAAACAACAAGATAAGATTGTACACAAAGGGAATCGCCTTAGAAACTGCAAAGAGCGTAAGTTGAACCATGCGCATCCCTCCTCCGACCGCTCCAAAACGGCTAAAGAGTGTAACGAGGTATATTAAAGAAGATTTACGAATCATGCCAAATGCTTTCTTGAGATAATATTCTTTCCCTTTTTGGCAAATTCAAAAAGCAAGGCCGCCAGATAGGCACTCCGAATAAAATATAGAGAGTAACTATAATAAGTGAAGGGTTCCGCCCCAAGCTCCAGCTTAAACTCATAGGTTCCGTCTCCCGGAGAGGATGGTCCCAGATCAACTAAATCTAGCCCGTTACTTATCGCTTCCTTGATTATGTTTGCATAAAGCGCTTCGGATGCGCGCATCTTAAAAAATTTGGGGTGCGCAAAGGCATAATATACGGTAACACTCCCTCCCGATACCAAATTCATGGCAGAGCCTGCAAAATCGCCGCTCTCGGTAAAAAGTTCTCTGAACTCAACTAAATCTCCGCACTCTGAGGCTAATACCTCAAAGTCTTTGAGCCCAAATCGCGGCTTTCCCCCGCGTCTTCCTAGTGTAGAGAGATACATATCGTAAAACCGGCCGATATCACCGCCTTTTCGCCATACATATACATCGCCATGCCGTTTAATCCCCCTCCTCTTTGATGGAGAAAACCGGCCTAATATATCCTCAAAGCCTTTGCCCTTTATATCGATCTTTAACCTTTGAAACGGCGAGCATATCCATCCTGACCTCTTGCCAAATTCAAGTTTGTCAACGCTATTAAGGAAAAGCCTCCTCAAGCCTTTCTCACGGACGATATCTAAAATTGCTCCCTTAAATGCAAGCCAAAGCTCACTGTCTAACGCCACACCCCTTTCCGCCGTACAGTAGGCCGCCCGGCCTCTGTTATCAACTAACAGAGGAACTACAGCGCAAATTGCTCCTTTCTTAAATCCCGCAAGGGGGACAAACTCCATCCCAAAGATTTTCGCTAAAGCGGCATTCCATCTAAAATCAACGGCATAGCCCTTGATACGGAGCTGGTTGGAGGCATCACTCCAAAGCGCTTCACCACAAGAGAACTTAATTTCTAACATACCTTATCATCTTGCCGATATAATATCCCGGGGAACGGCAGACAGATCTGATGTACCCCCCAAATACACTGGGGTTTCCAAACATTAAGGGCTTAACAAAATCTGCAAAAAGCTTCTTTCTCGGCTTTAGCTCGGCTAAATGCATATAGGTATCCACCGCTTCTTCAAAGGTATAGTCATCAGATATGCGCCAAAAGGGCTTAGTCCCGACTGGTTTATCAAAAAACGAATATTTATAAACATGACTTCCAACCCATAGGTAATTGTCAAGGGTAAAATCCTCTATCCACTCCTTCTTCTTTAATACCCTATAGTAAGGCGTGGATCTATAAGGAAGCGTCACACCCAAACCCACATTCCTTACCTTCATCTCATCCACCACATACCTAAATGTATCTATATCCTTCTGCCTATTGCTTCCGTACATCCCTTGCATTATATAAACCTGAAAAATGATATTGTGCTTTTTTAAAAGCCTTATTGTCCTATCTACATCTTCCCAGTTAAGCTTCTTTTTGTTAAGCTGAAGCACATCCGAGTCACTACTCTCCAAGCTAAACCCAACCCTTGTTATCCCTCCCCTCTTCATGGAGCGAATAAACTCCTCATCTACATGGTTTGCTCTTATGTTTGTATCTATAGAGAGAGGAAGAGATGCTTTCTCTATAGCCTCGAAGAGATCCTCTGCCCACTCTCTTTGAAGTGTAAGCTCATTGTCGATATTAAGGATGTACATCGGCCGCTTAATAATGGAATATAGCTCCTTTAGCTCTTCTAAGATGCTTTCAATCGGTCGAGCCCGCCACCTGCCGTATACAGCGGTGCCAAACGAGCAAAATATGCACCCGTATTTACACCCTTCGGTCCAATAGCTAAAAAAGGAGTTATACCTTTCACCGTGAAATTCCCTATAGGCAGGTAGAGGATAGTCGGATATATAGTGAGGCTCCCCTTTCCCGGTAAAGTATGGCTTTCCACCTTCATCCCTTAACCATACACCCGGGCTCTTTCCTATCTCTCCATCTTCAGCCGCAACAATCACAGATAGTGTGGAGCTACACCAATCCTTTTCTATTATCGCATCAAAGAGATCCCCGTACCGCGCAACCATATCCTCAGGAAAGGCCTTGTTGATTAACCCTATAAGCTTTGCCTTCCCCTTCATATTACGATAATAGCTCTCAACGAGATGAAAGGTGAGCACATTTATATTAGACACTATATAGTCGGGATCTATAAGCGCCACTTCTCTCAATACCCCTTCCATGCGGTCTTGAAATAGGTAGCCATCCAAGCCGTAAAATGAAAACTCATCCTCTCCCAAATGGCTCTTGCACCAGCTAAGCACTGTGGCTAAGGAACATGGAAAGATAGGGGAAAACTGAGGGTTTGATGTGCCGTTATATTCGGTATGCATGAAATCATAAGGCTTTAAAAACAAAATCTTGCGCTTCATAGCTAAAATAGCACTCTTTTTCTACCTGCTCGTTGCAGGTTCTACTTAATCCTCTCTAAAAATACCAAGCCTTTTAAGTAAGGCCTTGGCGTCCAAAAACGACTGCTCCATGCCGCAGTAAGTCCACCTTCCATATCGGCCTATTGAGTAAATACCCTTAGATTCTAGGGATCTTAGTATATGAGAGACCGCTCTTTTCCGGTTTCGATCAAATATGGCATAGGCAACCTCTATCTTAAGGGGGCATGTAAGCACTATATCGCTCTCATCCTCTAAGAATCCTATACCTTTAAGCCCCTCTACTATACCCTTAAAAGCCTCCTCTACAGAGAAATCCCTCCGTTTATAGGCAACCTCAACAGAGAGTACGGAGGTGTCCTTATCAGTCTCTTTTATATTGTGTAAAAGCCCTATCCTATAAAACGGAAGGTTTCTCTCTGGAAAATAAAGCCAGTGCTCATCCCTTTCTATCCTCCGCCTTAAGACAAGATTATAGTTACACACGGTATTATGTCTTAAAAGATCTGCAGCATCGTAAACTGAAGGCTCAAGCCCTTCTACAATCTCCACAAAATACTTCAGAGGTATAGTGCTAACAAGCACATCGTAACTTTGCCGCCTTCCGTCTTCAAACTCAACTTCTTTTCTTGCAGCATCTACCCTTAAGGCTCTGCAATTTAATGTGACATTTCCGGCTTTCTTTAGTATTGCATCAGGCAGAGATTGTATCCCGCCTTGGAGAGGATAATAAAAAGATGCATTATAGCCTTCACCTTCAGATCCCTTAAAAAGGGCGCCTCCTATCACATCCAAAGCTGAAACTTTCGGAACAAAGCGGCCCATCCATTCTGTGGTTAACTCATCAAGAGGAACCGTCCAGAGCTTTTCATTGTAAGGAAACATAAAGTAGCGTCCAATCCCCAAGCCAAGTCTTTCCCTTACCCACTGAGAAAAACTTTCATACGATTCTCTCTCTTTATAGCTTAGCCTTGCCTTTAAAAATTCAACAAGGCACTCTCTTACAACAGAAAGAGGCAGTCCGGCGAGGTTTTTCTGAAAAGGATAGGGAGTAATCGTTCCATCTAAATATATGCCGGACCGCTTTGTATGCTCAGAGAAGTTTTCATCTAAAAGCTCTGACAATACCTCTTTTCTGACAACATCGTCTTGAAAATGGAGGAAATGCCCTGCATGATCAAACGTAAAGTCGCCCAAGCTTACACTTCTACATACTCCCCCTACAGAGCCGTTTTTTTCGTATATATGGAAGTTGTTCCAACCTTCTTTTTTAAGGAAATAACCGCAAGCCAAGCCGGTCAGCCCAGCTCCCAAAATTACCAGATCATCAACCATCGCACTGTAAAGCTAGCAGTATTAAAAGGGCGCAAAAAAGAGGTTCTAAGACCGTTTTACCACTTAACACAAGTATAAGTCCTGTGGCATGATTTAGCAATGAAACCTTTACCTATCGCCATTAATATCTATGCCTTATAAGAAATATAAGAAAAATATCCGCTCTCTCTTAATAAACATCACACTTTCTCTCGCCTCCCTAGCCGCAATCCTTGCACTCTCAGAGCTTTCTCTTAGAATTCTGAAAAGGTTTGAGAGCTCATTCCCTATCCCCACCGCTAATACCGACAACAGAAGCTTCCACATTATCCTTGCAGGCGGGTCTATCGCTGTAGGGGAGCCATACGATCCAAAGATAAACTTAGCTAAGATTGTATCATACATCTACAAAAAGGGGGGATATAAAGGAAACTTTAAAATAACCCTAGCCGCTAAAAAGGGTTACTCTCTTGACAGGTTGATGCCCATTATAAAATCTGCCCTATCAAAAAGGCCGGATGCATTCATACTAATTGCCGGCACAAACGAGTTTCTCGGAACCTTCGGCTCAAATGGAGAGTGCACTGAAGCCTCAGAGTGGATCTATCGCCATCTGAGATTCAGCGCGCTTTATAACTTTCTGCACTACAGGATAGAACGTTATAGGATAACAAAAAGGCCTGACCATAGAAAAAGGAGGCTCTTTGACTCTCCAATAGTCTGCAAGGATGAATGGGAGTATATTCTTAGCCGCTACAAACATCATCTGGAGGGGTTGGCGTCATTTCTTAAAGCCAACATGATTCCCTCTATCTTTATATTCCCCGCTTCCAACCTTAAAGATTTCGATCCCAATAGATCTATTTACAGAGGAAAAGAAAAGGATATTCAGCTTTTTAAAAAGCATATCTCGTGTGCAAAACGGCTTATGGCAGAAAGGCGCTATAAGGAAGCCGAGATGCATCTGAACCGAGCGCTTGCTATTGATGGAAGATTCTCTGAGGCGTTATATGCTATGGGAGAAGCTGAGATGGCGCTTGGAAGAGAAAGGCTTGCTCTTGAGTACTTCCTTAAGGCAAAAAATGAAGATGGCTTTCCATGGCGCGCAATAGAAAAAGAGAAAAAGATCATGGCTTCTGTAGCCAGAAGGTACGGTGTGTTTTTCCTTGATTCTGAAAAGGCCTTTATATCGGCTTCGAGGGGCTTTCCTATAGGCGATGACTATTTCTATGATGCACACCACCCTAGAATCAGAGGATATATAATCATGGCCTTAAGGGCAGGAGAGGCGTTACTCCCATATGTCGGCAGAGATGTATCCATTCCGTCTATATTGCCCGAAGATGTATTAAACTACTTTCATTT
>RFKT01000047.1 GCA_003694225.1 Candidatus Dadabacteria bacterium | reverse complement strand
GTAGGCTTTTTTAGTATTGGATAGCCTTTCAAAAACCCCAGGGTCACGAACAAAAACCCCTCGTTTGAGTGCTGCCATAGCACCTCTAGCTGTGGCCAAAGGAAAAGAGATTCCTATGGCGCAGGGACAGGCGACTAAAATAAGGGCTAAAGAGTTTCTCACAGCTACATTAAAACTGGAGTCAATCCAAAATAAAAAAACACACACCGCAGCAGTTATAAGAATAAAGGTAAAATATCTGCTTAGCTTATCCGAAATCCCACCACGGTGCTGATTTATTGATGGAGCAGAACTTGAAACAGAAGAAAGTATCTTTGAGATTCGCGTCATATCTCCTACATTGAGCACTTCAGCTAAAATAGCTCCGCCAACATTTTTGGTTCCAGCCAGTATTTCGTCTCCCTTTTGCTTTGAAACAGGATAGGACTCACCGGTTATAATCGAGCAATCAAAAAAGCCCTTTTCGGATAAAAGCCTACAATCAGCAGGAACAACACTATCTTTGCCTATTTCAATAATATCCCCTGAAGACAAAGATTGTGTATATACCGACCGCTTCTTGCCATTAGTGATCCTCTGTGCGTAATAAGGCAAAAAGGGCTTAGATGGGGAGCTTTCTTTCTGGGCATGCTGCAGTGCCTTTAGGTTAAGCCAACGGGCGCATAGAAGGAAAAATATCAGAGCTGAAACAGAGTCAAAATAGATCTCTCCAGAACCCGTAACGGTTGAATAGATACTGTATAAATAACCGACAAGGATTCCTATAGAGATCGGGAGATCTATTATAATTCGTCTGGCTTTTAGTCCCCCAATTGAAGCCTTGTAAAAAGGAGTAGCAGAATAAAACACCGACAGAGAGGAGAGGAAAAGGCTTATCCATGAAAAGAAGTGGGAAAATTTCTTTTCTATTCCACTAAATATACCTTGATAGAGGCAAAAAGATATAAGCATTATGTTTCCCAGGGCAAAACCGGCGACACCTATTCGAAGCAATAGATCCCTGGTTTTGCGTTCGTTTTCCTGTTCTGCCGAGTCCTTATTGTATGCTAACGGATAGTACCCTATGCGGTTTAATGCCTCTCCAATTTGAGATAAGAGGATGACATTCGGGTCGTATATGATTTTAACGGAGCTTTTGGAAAGGTCGACTCTGGCACTTATAACTCCTTTTGCAATTACAGGAAGTTGCTCAATGAGCCATATGCATGCTGCACAATAAATTCCCCTTAGATACAAGGTAACTGATCTCAGTCCATTGGGATAAGTGGTTTCATTTAACTGTGAAAAGGTAGGATCATCAAAGTATGCAAAATTCCCCTTTTGGTCAGTAGGTGGTGGTATCTGAGAGGAGCGATATGAGTAAAATGCTTCTAGATGATTTTCCTCTATGATTTCATTGACTAAAGCGCATGCATTACAGCAAAAAAGCTTATCACGGGCGGAAACTGGGGATGAGGAAAGGTTCATCAGGGGTAATCCGCAATGATAACAGAGCGATGATTGGGAGGAAAGTTCCCTGTTTTGTGTTGCGTTGTCTTTAAGTCTTTCCATCTGTAATATGATACCTTATTTGTCATTTATTGACAGGCGCTATTAACTGCATGTTCAACTCTGCTCTTACAACTACATCGGCTGTGTTAATAGCAAGCCTTTTGGGAAGCCCACACTGCGTTGGTATGTGCGGGGGATTTGCGGCTTACTGTGCGGGGATTGATCAGAAAAAAGCCGTGTTTTTATCGTCTTTTTATAATTTTGGACGACTCTTTTCGTATCTGTTGCTTGGCGCTGCTGCAGCTTCGTTGGGCAGAGCAATAAATGCAGGAGGTAGAATTGTAGGGCTCTCAGAGGTAGCAGGGTGGCTCGTCGGGGTTTTCCTTGTCCTGTGGGGAACTGCACGGATGTTCTCTTTTGTTAGCTCTCCTTACAGTAGAGAGCCCCGAAGATCAGGATTTTTCCTAACGAAGTGGATTAAAGGGGGATATGGCTTTCTCCTTTCTAAAAGCTCTCTTCCTCCGGCATTGAGGGCTTTTTCTATAGGAGCTTTTTCCGTGCTTCTTCCCTGTTTTTGGCTCTATACATTTACATCAGTTGCAGGATCTACAGGAAATATCTTCGATGGTATTGCTATAATGGGGATTTTTTGGGTTGGAACCATACCTGCTTTGGGGCTGACTGGAGCTGTCACCTCCTTAGGGTTAAAAGGGCTAAACCGATATTATCCGCACCTATCATCTTTGCTTTTAGTTGCAGCAGGAGTTTTTACCATTATAAAGAGATTATAGTAGAGCTAAAGGTTTTTTATTGAAAGCATAGTAGGTTTACTATACTCACTAAGGAAACGGGGAGCGCAGCGCCGTTCAGTATGCAGAGTCTCAATTTCTTCTATGAGAGAGACAATACTATAAGGCTTTTTGAAAAAGGCATCTATTATGTTTCCTTCGATTAAATCCTCTGGAGGCGCGTCAACGGATGAATGCATTATAGTTATTATCTCAGGAGAGGCCTTTCTAACCCGCCTTAGCACAGCGCTTCCGTACATTCCTGGAAGCTCCAAATCTGATATAACAGCGTCAACCTTGCTGCGCCTTAAAAGTTCAAGCCCCTGAATGGGATGAAGAGATGAGAGAACCTTCCATGAGGGACGGTGTCGGTTGATTGTCAGGGTAAGGAGATCTAGAATCATCGGATCATCATCAATAAGCAGTATCTTCATTGTACAGGCTCATCCATCTTTAGGCTTAACACGTTAAAATCAAGAGCTTATGTGCTCTTATAAATTAGCGGCTAAAAATCCTGCCTTGTCAGCAATATCCTACTTGTGCAAGTTCTAGACCACGCCAAATGATAAATCTGAAGACTAAAGGGAACCAAAATAGCCCTCCAGAAGATCCCTCAAATGAATACAACGCCCTGTAAAAACTGTAGGAATTCTTGTCACTTCATCTTTAACGCCTGGCGTACAGGGGTTTATTAGGATATATTTCCTTTTAGCAAAAAAATAGGGCTGTATATATATTTAATCTAGCGGATAGTTTGGAAGATGGATCCATCAAACCAGTTTAGGCTAGTCATACGGTCTCTTGAGTCTTCCTATAAGTTGCTCTGGAATATACTTACACTCTCTCTCTTTGTTATGTTGTATTCCGTTTATTCAGCATCTTCTGTTTGGGATCCCGAGCATCCTCTGCCGCCAGCTTCTCCTGCATACTATATCTTGGCTATAGTTTTTTTAGGGATTTTTTGCTGGCTTCAGGGCTCCTTGTTTTCAAATAGAAAGTTTAAGGAAGAGCTAAATGCTAAAGCTGATATTAAGGAGTTAGCTAGGAATAAACAGACAGGGAAGGTTGATACCGATCTGCTTATAAAAATCCGCAATTTAGATGATGTAGAACTTAAAACATTCACATTCTTTTCCCGCTCATTTAACCGGTTTGTAATCTCCCTTGTATTGAGCAATTTAATAGCGCTCTGCGGTCTTCTGAAGGCGTATGCTGAACAAAACACTTACACTGTTTTACCTTTTATACTTTTGTCACTGGTCATCAACTTTATTATTTTCCCCAGAGTATTTAAGCTCTATAACAGGGTTTTTAAGGTTATGAACGCCTAAAAAGGGATCGCCGGTTCCCATCGGCCTTTAATCCCCCTCAGAAAGCTAAGAGAGGGGATTCCTTTAAAAAATGATATTTATTATGGAGTACAACAAACTCTGATTCTATTTTTTAGTAGGTGAAAATCATATCATCATTTGCTTCTGCCACATTCTGAAAGCGTTGTTTCCTATATCCACATATCATTTGCATTTTGGGTGGTGACAAGCCCTTTTGTCCTTAGCTCATCCAGTTTTTCAAGGATCCTACGCTGGGCGGCTTCCACTTCAGACCTTCTTACAGAACCTAACGCCTCAAAGTCGCTTTGAAGCATCTTTTTCTTTCTTGCAGACATATTTGAAAGTAAGACCTGCTGTGTCTCTGTGCTCGCTAATTTAAAAGATAAAACCAGATCTGAATGGGCTACCTCGCTTATCAACATCTGCACCCCCTTAGGGGTAAGGTCGGCTATATCGTTAAAATCAAACATATTTTCATTTATCTTCTTTGCTATATGAGGCGCTCTCTGTTCAATCTTTTTGAATATCTCCGTTTTACGCCTCATATCCATTAGCTTCATAATATCGGCGGCGATCTTTGGGCCGTTTACGTATTCCTCGTCATTTTCGTACACAGCGCTATCCCCTAATAAATAAAGAATCCGGCAGATTGTAATTATATTCAAATATATTAGATTCTCTCAGCTTTGTTGTGGATTTAGGAAAAGGCAAAATTTTTCGATAATCTTCCTCTTTTCCTTGCTTATTCCTAAAAATCCCTGTATATTGCCGTTTTCATTGCGTTAATGTCACTAAGAAGTAGGCTAAAGAGCTTTTAGGCGGCTTTTAGTTTGTGATAAAAAAAGAGAGGAGTTTTGATTTTAACGGGGTTAAGGTAAAAGATGCCAAAGATAAAAACCAAAAGAGCGGCAGCGAAGCGGTTTAAGGTAAAAGGCAACGGGAGGATAACGAGAGCTCAGGCGTGCAAGCGCCACAATACAGGCAAGAAGCCTCCTTCAACTAAACGAAGACTTAGAAAGATTTTGACAGTGAGCGGCTGCAATAGGAAAGAAGCAAAGGCTATGTTGCCAAATTCGCTGTGAGAAATTAGTAGAATGTAGAGCTGCTGGGATTAAGTTTTTTGAGAAATTTTAGGGGATAGCCATGAGAGTAAAGAGAGGATACGCAAGTAGGCGAAGACATAAGCGGGTGTTAAAGGCAGCAAAGGGATTTCGCGGGAGAAGGAAGAGCTGTTTTAAGCTTGCAAAGATAGCGGTAGAGAAGTCAAGGGAGTACTCCTACAGAGATAGAAAGGTCAGGAAACGCCAGTTT
>RFKT01000046.1 GCA_003694225.1 Candidatus Dadabacteria bacterium | reverse complement strand
GGATATACATATAAAAAAGACATAAATAAGACATAAATATTGTTGCAGAATCGCCCGGGCATGCCCCGTGCGCCGGTTGAGCTCAAGTCTACTTCCATAATCCGCCCTGAAGCTGTACGATCTTTGCAGCGCTTTGCTGTTGATCGGCCCAAGGCGGAACTTTTGTTTAAGCCAAGATCTACACCCAAAGCAAGTAGGGAGAGTTCTGGCATTACCGTAAAATGCGTAATAAACGTGACTGCCACTAGATCGGAAGCGCAACTATCCCTTCTGATCAATTTCTTTGATGAATCTTCACCTAAATTTTCTGTTCCGAGTCTTTTGATAATTGCTATACGAGATTTTCGTAACCAACCTTAAATATCCTCCGTATCTTTACCTTCTTTGGAAGCAAAAAACCTTCTGCGCCCGATAAGGAAATAGGGGAGGGCTATAAAAAGGCGGTAAGATGGTTATGAGCCCTTATATATTTGCTTTTATCTCTGTAGCCCTTGCATCCTTAGATGAAATTATCTTTAAGTATGCGGTTGACAGCAAGGCAAAGCCTTATCCAATCCTAGCCTTTTACTGTCTTGTGGCAACAGCCCTTATGGCTCCCTTTGTAGGCTTAAGCGCGTTTAGGGGAATTAACGGCTATACAATCGGATGCATAGCCTTAAGCGCCGTGCTGTGGTTTATAGGAGACCTTTACGGCACTAAAGCGTATGAATATCTTGATGCATCTGTATGCGAAGTGGTGGGATCTTCAAAACTAGTGCTTATAGGCATAGCTGGAATCTTAATCTTTAATGACTCGCTGGATAGAAACGCAATTTTAGGAATGTGTCTTATAGTCTTGGGAGTGTTCTATCAATCTCTCGGCAGAAAGTTTACCATAAACAGGGGAATTGCATACATGGGAGTATATGTGGTCTTTGTTGCAAGTGCCTTGATATTGGATAAATACCTAAGCGGTTTTGCAAGCGAAGACTCCATAGTTTTTATATGCTTTCTCTTTTCTACAGTTTTATATTTTGCAGTCGGAAGAGTGACAATAAGTGAGATTAGATCTTCCATAAAGCTTACTAAAAACTACATTGTATTTGCTCCAATTTTAGGCATAATGTCTTATTACTCTTTAATCAAAGCATTTCAAGGCGGAGGTTTTGCCTCCGTATCCGCTGTACAGCAGGTGCAGATAACATTTATACTTGCCTTAGAGATCATTCTCCTTAAAGCCGTGAATGATTTGCCACGAAAGGCCTTTTCCTCAATAGTATGCCTTATAGGAGCAATAGCTGCTTGCGGCGTTCTTTAGTATTGCCGTAATATTGCGATTGTCTGCTGTTTTCTTGAAACAACCAACATTGTAAAACAAGCAATGCACAAAGAGTGCGATATAGCTATCATTGGAGGTGGAATTGTAGGCCTTTCTGCCGCCTATAAGATCCAACAGAAGCATCCGTCAGCAAAGGTTATACTGCTTGAGAAGGAGGAAAAGCTTGCCCGCCACCAAACAGGAAGAAACTCAGGTGTAATACACAGTGGAATATATTATAAGCCGGGATCTCTAAAGGCAAAAAACTGTCTTAAGGGGAAAAAAGCGCTTTTAGAGTTTTGCCGTGAGCATTCAATTGAGGCTCTAAAACGCGGCAAGGTCATAGTAGCTGTGAGAGAGAAAGAAATTAAAACCTTAAATCTCCTTTATGAGCGGGGAAAGGCTAATGGAATAAGGTGTGAGCTTGTAGATGCTAAATCGCTTAGCGAAATAGAGCCAAATATAAAAGGCCTTAAAGGAATTTACATAGAGGATGTATATGTGGTTGACTTTAGGGAGGTAGCCTTAAAGCTTGCGGCTCACTTTGAATCCTTAGGAGGAGAAATTATCAAGGGGTTTGAAGTAAAAGGAAGCGGCCTTGATTTCGGCAAAAGGCTCCTTTTAAGCGACTCCGGCAAGGTTGGGGCTGATTTGGTGGTAAACTGTGCCGGTCTTTATTCTGACAGGGTGGCATCCATTTTGGGCACAGAGCCCAACCTAAAGATTGTGCCGTTTAGAGGAGAGTATTATATCCTTAAGCCTGAGCTTTCCCATCTCTGTAACGGGCTAATATATCCTGTGCCAAATCCCGATTTTCCGTTTTTAGGAGTTCACTTTACGAAAAGAGTCGATGGAACGGTTGAGTGCGGCCCCAATGCTGTGCTTGCCTTCGGGAGAGAAAGCTATTCATGGAGCTCCTTTGACTTAAAGGATCTATGGGAGAGTGTTACATATCCGGGGTTTAGAAGGCTTGCAAAACGTTACTGGAAAGAGGGTGTAAAGGAGATGGTGAGATCCCTTAGCAAAGCTCTCTTTGTTGCCTCCCTAAAAACAATGATGCCTAAGTTAAAAGGCGAGTGGCTGAAGCCGGCAGCGGCAGGCGTTAGGGCTCAGGCGGTCTCTCAAGATGGAATGCTTTTAGATGACTTTGTAATCTCTCAAGAAAAAGGAGTTATAAATATCCTTAACGCCCCATCTCCAGCCGCTACATCGTGCCTCTCAATAGGAGCCCATATTGCAGATCTTACAGAAGAAAGCCTTTAATGTTCCTTTCGTGCAGTATACCACATGTAAAGCTATGAAATTTGTCATTTAGAGTTACTGTAGCAAAAAGTTGCTTTTGCAACCTAGGAATTTGGTATTTCATTT
>RFKT01000006.1 GCA_003694225.1 Candidatus Dadabacteria bacterium | reverse complement strand
GGAGCTCTGACGGAATATCTGCATCTGCCATTTTAATATCATCTTCCACATTGGAAGAACCTTTCGTCCTTGTAGCCTTTTTTGATGTTTTCAATTTTCTCTCATCCAATTCATTTGTAAAAATCTTTTTTCAGAATACAAACCACACTCATAACAGCAGTACGTTATAATGTTAAAGGTCGCTATTGTGTGCCTTGGCCAAATAGGCGGATGGAGTAATCTCAACAATCTTTCCGTCTTTTATCTCCAATATGCTGTAAAACCTCTCCACCTCCCCATCTGGATGCACATTAATCAAGCCTGTAAGCCCCTCGTATCCTCTTATAGCCAAAAATGCATCCTCAAACGTGATAGACTCCTCTTCGCTCCTCTTTAACGCTGCGGCCACCATAGTAGCCCCGTCAAATCCCTGCGCAGCCAAAAAGTCAGGTTCAAAACCGAATTTATTCTTGTATGCGGATACAAACTTGCGCACTAGCTCTCTGTTGCTCTCTTTATAAAAAGGTGTCACAAACATCGCCCCCTCAAGTATTGTTCGCACCCTGGAAAGCTTCTTCCTATCATCCCAAACAGCGGGGCCTAAGATCTTTAATCGCTCCCTATATGAAGGCGAGACATTGGAAAGGAAGAGGACAGCTTTGCCAATCAGATCTGGAATAAACAACGCTTGAGAATTACTCTGTTCGAGCTCCTCTGCAAGCGGCACAAATTCCTCATCTCTACCGTGGCTGTATGAAGCCTCATAACTAAGAGTTAATCCTAATCGTCGTAGAATTCGCTTATACTCCTCCGCAAACTCATATCCAGAGCGACTGTCAGGATATATAATGGCATACCTTGTTAGACCTAATGAGCGATATGCCGACACAACAAGGCTTTCAACTTGACTATGCACTGATACGCCAAGAGAAAAGTATTTGCCGCCCTTTGATTCCTTCTTTGAAAAAGACAGAAGGGGAACTTCCCCCCGATGCGTAGTTATAGCTTCAAAGGAATCAGATAGGAGAGGGCCTATTACAACGCGAGAACCTGCATTTGCCAGATCTAAATAATACTCTTCAGCCAGCAACGAATTTCCCTGAGTATCAACAAACCTAGGCGCATATTCTGAGCCGTACCCCATCATAGCAAGCTCAATGCCATTTTTAGTATGAGAGCCGAGAAGAGAATATCTGCCACTAAGGGGCAACAGAACTCCCAGCTGTGCGCCTCTCCCGCTGGTAGGAGATCGAGCTTTTGCCTCAAACTGCTGATAATCATCCCCTCTGCTTCCTCCAAAGATATAGGCGCTCTTCCTCAAGCCAGATGCTCTGTCAGCGCGCACTCTAGCGACTATAGGTCCCACAAAAGGCTCGCTTCTCCAAGATTCATACACTACATCCAGCTCATCTTTAGGAATGGAAGATAAAAGGGCTGAAACTCCTTCACGTGCTTCAGCGGCGAACCCTCCTTTGCCTCTTGCCAGCCTGTAGACCCGGCTAAACCACGCCAGGCTTTGGTCATAATCTCCTTTCCTTCCGTATGCATAGGCAAATAGAAGAGAGAACCGGATCCCGACGGAAGAGACTCCCTGAGATCTTCCTTTAAAGTACTTTGTAAGAATTACCAGTGCTTTTCCTGGACGATCTAACACCAAATAGCACGATGCGATCCTATAAATAAGGGCTTCTCTCTCAGCTGCGCTAATGCTTTCCTTTTGGGCACGCAGGTAAAATGAAAGCGCTTCCTTACGCAAGCCCTCTTCAATAAGATCATCACCTTTTTTGATATAAAAATTCCGGATAGGGGATCCATTCATATCGATATGCCTCCCCCACCTCTCCCAAGGGAATCTTTTCGGCCCCCCTTTCTGCGTTGACTCCCCCCTTTCTGCAGGAAGGTTAGACATCTTGACAGGGCTGTATGGGTGCTCGCTTGGCCGAGGTATATTTGAACCTGCAGGGAAACGTACAGGAAAAGAAGAACTGCACCCAAAGAGTGCAAGAGCCATTAAAACAGATAATGCTGCATAAGCAGGGTATCTCCGCACGAGCTCCTCAATCAACGATCCTTAATCAGCAACAAGAAAACACAACTATGAAAACATATCTTTTACTCGGCCAATAAATCCATCCCCTTGGCCCTTGCATCCTACATTACGGGTTTCTTTGAGTTTTTCAAGCAATTTTCTTTCTTCTTCAGAAATTCTTTTCGGCACCACTATAGATACCTTTACATGCTGGTCTCCCCTTGCCGAAGAACCGAGCACTGTAACCCCCTTGCCTCTCAGCCGAAATACCTTTCCTGAAGGAGTACCGGGAGGTATTTTCAAATTTACCTCGCCATCAAGAGTCGGCACCAAAATTTTTCCCCCTAAAACAGCCACTGGATAACTGATGGGGACCTCACAGATTACATCAGCACCGTTTCTTTCAAAGATTGGATGAGGCTTTATCTTAATCTGTACATAGAGATCACCTGGAGGCCCTCCGTGCTCTCCGCTATCCCCCTCTCCCCTAAGCTTTAACCTTTGACCGTGTTCTATACCTGCTGGCACTTTGATATTAATCTTCTTTCTTTCACTAACGCGCCCTTCCCCGCGACACTTTTTGCACGGCCTCTTTACAACTTCACCTTTTCCTCCACATACATGGCATGTGCGGCTTATGGCAAAAAACCCCTGCTGAAGCCTGATTTGACCAGTGCCGTTACATTGAGCACAGGTCTGAAGGCTAGTGCCCTTCTCAGCTCCGCTCCCGCGGCATTCATCGCACACAACTTGCCGGGAGACAGCTACCTTCTTCTCTGTTCCAAATGCGGCTTCTTCAAAGCTGACTTGAAGAGAGATTTTTAGATCCCTCCCCCTATAACCCCTTTTCCTTCCTGCCCTTGCACCGCCAAAGGCTGATCCGAAAAACGAACTAAATATATCCGATCCAAAAAGATCTCCGAAAATATCCTCAAACCCAGAAAAATCTCCGAACCCATAGAATCCACTTCCCCCGCCGCCTCCTTGATCAAAAGCTGCGTAGCCAAATTGATCGTACTTCGCCCGAGCATCAGGATCACTCAGAATAGAATAGGCTTCTGTAGCCTCTTTAAACTTCTCTTCCGCCTCCTTGTCTCCCGGATTTTTGTCAGGATGGTATTTTAACGCCAGCTTTCTGTACGCTTTTTTAATCTCGTCTATACTGGCATCTTTCGATACCCCAAGAATTTCATAACAATCCCTTTTTGCCAATGGAAGACCTTGGTGTATATATACTTAATTCCTAACCTCTTCGAAATCAGCCTCCACTACATCATCATCTGATGACGAGGCGGTCTTAGCAGAAGAGCTGTCCCCATTTGACTGATTCTCTCCAGCGCTTTGAGCAGCAGCAGTCGATGAAGCACTAGCCTTCTTATATACCTCCTCAGACAATTTGTGGGATGCCTTAGTCAGCTTTTCCATAGCTTCTCTTATCTTAGACACATCATCCTGTTCCAGAGCCTTCTTAGACTCTTCCAAGACATCGTTCAGCTCTTTAGTTTCACTTTCACTGAGCTTATCCTTAATGTCAGCCATGGATTTTTCAGTGGAATATATCAAGCTATCTAGATTATTTCTCGCCTCAACTAATTCTCTCTTTCTCCTATCCTCCTCAGCATGGGCCTCAGCATCCTTCACCATCCTTTCTATCTCCTCTTCAGAGAGGCCTGAGCTTGCAGTTATTTTAATAGATTGCTCCTTGCCAGTACCCAAGTCTTTCGCCGACACATGGACTATGCCATTACTATCAATGTCAAAGGTAACCTCTATTTGAGGCACTCCGCGCGGAGCGGGAGGGATACCAACAAGATCAAATCGGCCCAGCGTTTTATTATCTGCCGCCATCTCCCTTTCGCCCTGAAGCACATGGATAGAGACAGCTGGCTGGTTATCTGCGGCGGTTGAGAACACCTGCGATTTTCTGGTAGGAATTGTGGTGTTCTTCTCAATAAGCTTAGTAAAAACCCCACCGTAAGTCTCAATACCAAGGCTTAGCGGTGTTACATCCAACAAAAGTACATCCTTTACATCGCCCTGCAGAACGCCGCCCTGTATAGCCGCTCCAATTGCCACAGCCTCATCTGGATTAACATTCTTTGACGGCTCTTTACCAAATATTTTCTTCACTCTTTCCTGCACAGCAGGCATACGGGTCATGCCACCAACAAGGATAATCTCTGTTATGTCACTCGGGGATTTTCCTGCGTCCTTTAAGGCTATTCTGCACGGCTCCTCTAGGCGATCCAACAGATCACTGCAGAGCGCCTCTAACTTCGCCCTTGTAAGCTTCAAATTTAAATGCTTTGGACCGGAAGCATCAGCAGTAATAAAGGGAAGATTGATATCCGTTTCAGCCCTAGTTGATAGCTCATGTTTTGCCTTTTCAGCTCCTTCTTTTAGCCTTTGCAAAGCCAGCGTATCATTCCTGAGATCTATGCCTTGATCCTTCTTAAATTCTTCAACAAGATACTCAACGATCTTCAGATCAAAGTCCTCTCCACCGAGATAAGTGTCGCCGTTAGTTGACTTAACCTCAAAAACTCCATCACCCAATTCAAGGATAGAAATATCAAAGGTTCCACCTCCCAAATCAAACACCGCTATGGTTTTTTCGCCTTCCTTATCAAGTCCATAGGCAAGCGATGCGGCGGTGGGCTCATTTATAATCCTCTTGACCTCCAAACCCGCTATTCTACCAGCATCCTTTGTGGCCTGCCTTTGGGAATCGCTAAAATAAGCTGGCACTGTTATGACAGCTTCTTTTACCTCTTCACCCAAATAATCCTCAGCAGTCTGCTTCATCTTTGCAAGAATCTGAGCTGAGATCTCTTGAGGGCTTTTATCTTCTCCGCCAAGTTTTACCCAAGCATCTCCATTAGGAGCTTTTACAATCTCATAAGGGAGCACCTTTTGGGCAGCCTTTACTTCCTCACTATCAAATTTCCTTCCTATAAGCCTCTTTACAGCAAAGATAGTGTTTTTAGGATTTGTAACAGCTTGTCGCTTTGCAACCTGCCCGACCAGCCTTTCACCAGATTCCGTCACTGCCACAACTGAGGGAGTAGTTCGGCTCCCTTCGCTATTAGCGATAACCACCGGCTTACCGCCTTCCATAACTGCAACACATGAATTAGTTGTACCTAAATCTATCCCTATAATTTTACCCATAGTAGCTACCTCTTATTGACTCCTAGTAAAAGACAAATTAAAGACACAATTGCCCACTTACGACGGTTACGAAATCCACCTCCTATACTACCTCAACCATCCTCTTAATTCTTTAAGCACTAACCTTAAACTATTCAAGGAGGTAACCTTACTTTATTGCAAGTCATAATACAAAATCATCTCTGCAAGCACAGAAGGACAACAATAAATCCTATATCTACGCAAGGTTATCTGTTTTTGCATCCTCCTTTCCACTTTTTTCCTCCCCTTCTCTCTCCTCCTTGCCTTCCTCCTTTACAGCAACTACTACCTGCCCCTCCCTTAAGAGCTTATCCTTGAAAAAATAAGGCTTTTTCAACTCCCCTACAACAGTTCCGGGCTCATTTTGTTCAGCAGGCACCTGGCTTAAGGCATTGTGGATTTCGGGATCAAACCTTTTGCCAACAGCGCTTTCGCCCCTAACTTCATGTTTTTCCAGCAGATCTTTCAGCATCTGATAAATCATCGATACCCCCTCCCTAAGTGATTCAGGATCTGCCTCGGAGCTCTCAAGCGCTCTTTCCATGTTATCTACGATTTCTAGAAGGTCGAACAGAACCTTTTCACCTGAATATTTGATAAGATCAGCCCGTTCTCTAATGGCCCTCTTTTTATAGTTTTCAAGGTCAGCCAACGCCCTTAAATAATTCTCCTTATGTTCTAACACCTCCTTTTCAAGCTCTCTGATCTTAGCCACCAGATCTTCTGAGGCAGCTTCCTCTCCGTTTTCTCTCTTAGAAGACTCCTCCCCGCCATTTAGTTTATTCAAATCAGGATGTTCTTCACTGACCTCAGCCTGCGGAGTCTCGGCTGCCTTGCCTTTTTTTTTCTTTTTTTGTTCTTTTTTAGCCATTCCTCAGAGCTACTTACAAATTAACAGATAAAACAAAAAAACAAGCCCTCTTTACCCAATCCATTGATATTAGCTATAACCATTAGAAGGAGAAATTACAACTGCTGCAGTGAAAAACAAACAAGAGATAGAATCGCCGGCCATTATTACCAAAACCATTCCTTATGGGGATACAAATATAATAGTTACAGCCCTGACACACGGTTACGGCAAGCTAACATTTATGGCGCGAGGAGCCAAAAAAAGTACTAAAAGATTTCCGGGCGGCTTGGACATATTGTCACAAGGCACATTGAAAGCTCAGGTAAGGGATTTCTCTAAGATGGGATTTCTACTATCTTTTCAGAGAGAAACGCTGTTTCCATCCTTTGCCGCATCAATTAGCAAGATCTCTGCCGCAACACTCTTTTGCGAGGTGTGTAACGCCCTTATAAAGCCGCTTCCCCATGATCCTGAAAAACCCTATGAGGCCCTCTTTAAAGGGCTTGTGGCAATTGAAAACGCCGAAAAAGAGTTAGAGATCTTGGAAGCCTCCCGCAGTTTTCTTGTAGAG
>RFKT01000045.1 GCA_003694225.1 Candidatus Dadabacteria bacterium | reverse complement strand
CTCTAAAGGCAAGGAAATTACTTCCTTCAAAAAGGTACAGGGTAACTTTCTCTTGCAAATACAGAAGGTTGCCTCCACCTTCAGAAAAAGGAGCGGGGCTACATCTCTTCGGGGAGATCTGCGTGTCCCTTTGCATCAATAATATGAACCGTGAGGGCAGTTCGTGCAGGCAAGATGCCTGCGCTCCATATTCCAAAAGGTGCGGGGCTGCCTTGATTTCATCCAAATTGCAAGGGTGCTCCGTAACTACGTCTCACATTCCAAAAGGTACTGGGTTACTTTTGTCGACTTTTGTCAAACTTTTCTTAAAAACAACCTAAAGAAAATTAAGAGGTTAGCATTGTTATGGATTTGGGTGTCCTTTTTCCAGGTTTCTTTTTCCGGGTTTTGTAGTTGTTGGGTGTCCTTTTTCCGGCTATAAACAATATAGTGTTTTACAAGTATTTTGGCAGTACAAGACATTAGGAGTTGTTGTATATGGAAAGCAAGGTACAAGAGAAAAAGGGGACACTGGCTGAGCTTGTAGAAAAGATAGTTGAAAAGGGCACATTAACACCTGAGGACCAGGCTCAGATAAATGCAAGGGCGCTTAAAAGCGCATCAAGGAGTGACTTTGATGCCATAAAAACCCTGACTGAGAAGATACAGGGAAAAGATATCGTGGTCTTATAACCTTTCTGCGCTTGGTTAGACCTGATTCATCATAAAGAACATTAAGTGAAGTAATATATCAGTTGGTGCTTTCAAGAATAGAGTCTAGGGGTTGGACTATCTTAACGACATCGGAATCTGACTCAGCCATTCCGCTCGTAGCGTCTCTAGCAGTTCCAATGTAGACTATAAGCCATATCACAACCAATGCCAAAATAATAGCAGAAGCAAGGAGCGTTACAGATCCCCTGTTCCCACACAATCTCATTGGCAACCCGGTGAGTTTCTACTTTAACATAAACGACATTAGGGCATTTTCAATCTGCACCGCGGCAGGAGCCATTAAAATAGCCATATACCCAACCATTAAAACCATAGTAATCAGTACAGCCTTTACCGGCAGAGCCGCCAGCCTCTTTTCAAGCGATGCATAGTAAATTCTCTGAGCATCCTGAGCTACTCCCGTTAACTGCTCTATCCTGTCACCTCCCTGCTTTAACGCTTGTGCAAAAGAAAGAGCGCATTTTCTTACAATATCATTGTTAAGGTTATTGCTTACCCTCTCAAGCGCTTCTTCCCATGTAAATCCGCTCCCGGCAAGAAGCATTGCTCCTTTAAACTCCCTAATTAGCGGATGTTTAGGGAAGGTTTCCCCAAGAGCGCCCACGGCTTTATCTAAAGACACAGAAACATCCCAGCCGGCACTGACGCCAAGATTTGTAAGATCAATAAGCAAAGGAAGCTCCCGCTGAATATCTTCCTCTCGTTTTGCCCTTTGATACCTAATCCAAAAAACAGGAGCAAGCAGTGACGCAATGGCTATTATAATTGAAAATACCGTCGCGTAATAAAGAGACATATAAGCATAGCAAGCAGCTATACAAAGACCTCCTATCAAATAACAAATTCCTCTCATAAGCAGAAAACTTCCCCGCTCAAGTGCGGAAACAATTCCTGCTTCCCTCAATCTTCGCTCAACCTCCCTTTCTATCCGTTCACCTTCTGCCTGTGCTAAATGCTTTCCTCTGCCACCTCCCAGAAACTCTAAAATGGATCTAATGCAATAAGTAAAAACCCAAGAAACAACTGAAATATCTGAAAATCTATCCGCCTCTCTGCAAGCTACATACTGTTCCCGCAGGTAAACAAAAATAGCAGCAGCTAATCCGACTCCGCCAACAGCAATATATATCCATACAACATCCTGCTGGGACATATTAAACCTTTAAGTTTATAATTCTCCTAAAAACAAACAGTGCTGTCATAATTAAGATAACCCCTATCTGCAAGATCAACCTGCCATGAGGATCATGATAAGCCCCGTTTAAATACGAAGGTTCAATAACTACTAAGAGAAGCGGAACTATAACAGACAAGCTCATCAAGATGATGAATGCCTGCTTGACCTGCACAAGGTCTCTCAAGGCTTTATCCATACTGCTCTGCTGCTCTCTCATCTTCTCAACCAACCTTTGGAACGGATCCAGCATTCTCCCCCCGACACCTGCAAAGAGAGAGATTGCTGTCACAAGCGATAACACCTCACGCCCTGCTATTTTTCGGGTAAGCTTTCCCAAAGCATCTCCGACCAGCACACCGCTATTTACTGCCCTAACAACGGGCTCCAATTCCTTTTTCAGCAAGCCATCCGGAACAGTCCGGGCTGCCTGTACGACTGCCCCTTCTACGCTAAACCCCGTGCTTAAAGCCGCCATAAACCCTTCTAAAAATCCCGGCAAATGTGGAACAACCTGCCGCCTCCTTTTGTAAGCCCTCTCATCCAAAAATGGAAAAAGGAAATAGTAAGCAAACAGTACACTAGAGTATACAGCCAGTATTTTCCCCAAGAAAGAACACAGGTAGCCGATGCCCGCTGAGACAATAACTACAAAAGAGATATAGATAAACTTGGGCACTGGGAAACCGGCCTGCACAAGCCGCTCGTTATAGCTTCCCGGCTCAACACTTTCATTAAGCTTAAAGCGACGCAAAAATGGAAACCTTTCTCGAGACTCAAGCTCAACGTGCAAAGACCATTTTCTCAGCTGCGCTAGTCTTTCTATCTCATTCATCGTTACACTCTTATCCCCACCTTTTAATGCTCAGATGTAGGATCATGAGGCAGCAAATAATCTCCAGGAATCAACTCTATGCCCCTTTGAGCTAGCCTTTCAACCCACTCAGAGTGCCTTGAAGTAATCCTCCAGTACCTCTTTTTCTCTTCATCTTCAAACTCAAACCGCACTAGCTGGGTCACAATAAACTCACCTTCCACAGGCGGCCTCACCTCTGAAATATCCACCATGCAAGGAGCGCCATCAATCCGCTCCATGCATATAACTATATTAACCGATCTAGATATTCTCCGTTGAATGCTATGCTCTGGCGAGTTTTCGTAAGCAGCCACAACATCCAACAGCCTCCAAAGTCCTTCTTTGGAGCTCCTTGCATGGATTGTGGCGACAGAGCCTCTATGTCCGGTCTCAAGCGCCTTAAGGAATAGAGGCCCTTCCTTATCTCTGATTTCCCCAACTACTATCCTGTGTGGAGCACGCCTTAAAGCTGCCCTAAGAAGCTGATGCATTTCCACAGCCCCTTTTCCCTGAGCATTCTCAGGACGAGACACTAATTTTTCCAAATGCGCTGTAG
This sequence comes from Candidatus Dadabacteria bacterium, assembly GCA_003694225.1. Taxonomy (GTDB): domain Bacteria; phylum Bdellovibrionota_C; class UBA2361; order UBA2361; family J135; genus J135. The sequence goes on along the minus strand of RFKT01000045.1, from coordinate 4,378 downwards.
GAACAAAGATCTCAGGCACATCCTCAATTGTACAGATCCTTTCATCTGAGCCAACGGCGCTTAACAACGCTGTCGTGAAAACAGTTTTTCCTGATCCCGTAGCTCCGACTACAAGCACATTCGCCTCGCCAACGCTCATCAATTCAGCAAGCCACGCCGCAACTTGTGGGGGTAGTGTCCTTGTCTGAATTAAATCAAAGAATGTTATATGCTGAAGGCGAGGCACACGTATAACGACTGCAGACTCAGGGCGATCCAACAACGAGGAATGGATAGCGTTTACCCTGCTCCTGTATTCATCATCAAGCACGCAGTCTACAATAGGAGAGCTTACATTCAGCACGCGCTCCACCCTCTGTAGCATAGACGCTATATAAGCCTCGTACTCTTCAGGTGATCTAAACCTAAAGGGAGTCTCAAGAGCTACGCCTTTCCTCACGCATTTTATGCTGTCATGAGCATCCAAGTATATGTCAGTCACAGCAGGATCATCATAAAGAGGCTGTAACGGCCCCTTCCCCAATATTAAACCGGTTAGCTCGGAGATGGCGCCCTCAATATCACTCTGAGAAAATCTAGTGCCGGAAGAAAGCCTCTGTGCTGCTATATTAACGGATTTGACTATAAGATTAGGTAATTCTTCATGTGTCGTGTGTTCAGTTATAAGATCGTTTAATGCATAGCGAGCCTCTGGCACCAATTGATCTACATGGGGAGACGACTTGGGAAGCTGCCCAACCCAAGCCGGTATATCACTACTTAATAGAGATGACTTCTTGGCAACATTCAGTTGCGAAGGTTGCCTGCTCTTTACAAACTTCACTGCTCTTGTAGTTGCTGGAAAGCGCGTCTGTTGGCGCCGATGTGAGTTTACCTCAGCTGCCAGCTTTTCCTTATCCCCCAAGCTGGAAGAAATCGTCTCTACACGGACCTCATCACTCTCTTCTTGCTGATTGGAATTGCGTTGGATAAGCAGCTGAGATGCTGTATTAAGCCTGTGCTTGCTCTTCTTTTGAAGATCTTTAAGTATACCTGACATCTGTCATTCCAGATAACGTCACTTCAGCTAAATATTTCACCTACTGAGCACGCTGCTTAGAGGTCCAGAAACCGGCTTTCCAAAAGAGTCGACCTCAAATATCCGTCCTTCTGTATCAATTCCGTATTTTATCTTTGAATCCTTAACTGATGCGTATCCTACAAAGACTTTCTCTGTCTCGTCCTTACTTTCGGCCTTCCATTTTTGAAGCCGAGCTTCTTCCTTATCAATCTCTAACGCCCGCCTTACACCTTCTATTGTAGTAATCTCCCCCTCCTCATAGGGGCTTGGACCATCTTGATTAATGGCATAGTAGATTGGCGAACCTAAAAGAAGCGCATTTCCAAAAAACATCGACTTGCTAGCGGGAACCAAAACCATAGCTGTCTTACCATCAACGCTTTCAATCCAAGCGCTTGAAAGCACTAAAGCCTGGTTTGCCCCCCTTTTTATAGCTATGGCAATTCTGCTTCCACGCGGAGGAGGTTTTTCCTCAAATTTTATGGGCACAATCACATGATCCGATCTAATTTCTCGCAGTAGACTCTCTACTGGATCTATATCAACAAGAGCGGTTTCCTTACTCTTTGAAGATGGCACGATAGGTATCGGCTCAGCTATAAAAGCCTTAACTAGTGGATAATCTGCCGGTATAGGCCCTGCAGCTACCTTGCCTTCCACCATATCCAAAGAAGTTACAACATCGGGAGGCAGGGATGAAGCAGGTCTTCTTTCCAGCGCCACCTTAGTCCCCTCAAAAGGTTCCCCCGCTTGGAAATGGTCTTTAGCAACTACTACTTCTACCATCTTTTCCTGTTTGGGAACATTCTGTGTTGCTGTGACCTGCTGGCTCGGTCCTTTAGCTATAGTCACAACCAGCAGAAAAAGGAGTAAAGCAGCTAAAGCAGAAAACTTCCACTTTGATCCTCCGCCGCCAATATTGCTGGGGTGCACTCGCATACGATTCTAGTTGCAATCTATAAAAGTATTAATTGATCACCTTACTGGGAATCCTGCTGTCCGGAATCGGAATTGGATCCGTTGCCGTTTGCGGCAGTCATTCCAGAATATACCTGACTCAAACTACTGGAAGTAGCCTCCCCAATATTTTTGAGGAGCGGCATAGCCAATACGACGATAAGAGCCGCTAACAACCCAAGCACTATAAGTTCTATAGAGCCTTTGCTATTATCTCTTACACACATTTCAATAACCTCCCCGATACAATAAACCGATACAACATTTGAAGGATCTCAACCTTTCAAAGCCCCAATTGCTTCCCTATCGGCGCGTAAACTGGCTTCTTTAAGCCACAACTGGAGTAAAGGTCTCTATGTATAGATCGGTTAGAACAGAATTTTCCTAAAGTGTTAAAACTTACTTAATTCTTCTCAAATGGCTGCTTTTTCTCCTTAAATTACGAGGCGTTGTCGGATTTTTCCTTCTATCCCCTCTCTTAGCCCCCGTAGCCCCCTTATCCATAGATTCGATTACGTCCAAAACACTGTTTTCCGGATGCCACAGAATAGTACCACCACTAGATGGAGTAACCCCATACACAGCATCATACGGCACAATGCATCTATAATATTCATCACCGAACAGGAGATCTGCCTCTATATTGGATTCGTCAATTACTGTTTCTCCTCGAAAATGCCAACTTAGCTTTAATGTAACAATCTTCTGACCCTTTAAATGCGGTGGGAGATCTACCCCATTGGCAGAGCCATCAATATGGATCAAAAGAAATTCATTTCCATCCAGAAAGCATTTTACAGCCTTCTGTTTATCTTTATTTGAGACTTCCATCTGAAAGGCCTTTTTTCATCTCTTGTTTTAAGAGCTCCTGTGTAAGATCCTCAACTAATTTTCTTAATTCATCACAACTCTTTTCATCCTTACCGGCACTCTCCTGGAGAGAATGCACGCTCTTTGACTTCTTTTTATTTTGGGCAACCCACCCAACGCTCAAGTCGCCGCTAAGAACAGCCAAAGGCAACTCTAAGAGAAGCGCCCCTATCCCTAATGCGCTTCCAAGCGGGGTCGAATATGAAGATCCGACAGCCAAGACCTTTGCTACAGTTTCTGCTTCACTACGGTTACTTTTGAAATTTCTTTTTCTGGACGCCATTGAAACCTTCAGTACATCACCTTCCGGAAAAGCAGAAAAAGAGACCGATTGATTAAAGGAGATTACAAGATCTGTTACCTGTCCTCTTCTCATCTGCACAACTTTTTTAAGCATTCCTTTAGGAAGGTACTCGCTTTTAGGGATAAAGTGGACGTTTGTTCCTGAAACTCTGATGATTTTTCCGCCAGACTCAGGAATTACCTCAAGCATTGATGCATCACTTCCCTCGACGGTAAGAATTGTTTTTGAGCTTCCATACGTCCTAAGCTCATAATAGAGCTCCCCTGCAAAAGCAGCCGGAGCAAGTATCCAGATAAAACCCACCGTAACTAATATGAATTTCATAGGGCAAAGATAACAAAAGTTTGAGCATTTCAGCAACAAGTTTACGTGATTACTAAAATCCTTCGATGTGCCACATTGAGGATGCCTTTCATTCTATTTTATTCTCAAGGTATTTTCACATAGGCAAAAACTCTCACGAAATTCAAGATTTCGCCTCTCCGTGTCGATCTGTAAGAGTGGAGTAGTGTGCCCCGACCAAGCAAATATATAGAGGGGATGAGAATGATACCGGGATTTGAGCCTGGCACCATATTTGGCCAACGCTATGAGATTATCCGGTGCCTAGGAAGCGGCGGGATGGGGGTAGTATATCTTGCGTGCGACACCGAATATAGAGATTTCCTGGTTGCGCTTAAACTCTTATATCCCGGCATTGTTGATTCTCCCGAAGCAAGAGAGAGATTTAGAAATGAAATAGTGGCCTCTTACAGGGTCAACCATAAAAATGTTGTAAGGGCATTTGAGTATTTTGACAGTGATGAATACCAAGCCTATGCCATGGAGTATATAGCTGGAGGAGATCTGGCAGACCTGATGGAAGGAATTTCGCCGGACAATCCCCTTCCTGAAAAAAAGATTGCAGATATTCTATTCCAAATATCTTCCGGGCTTAATGCGATACACTCTCAGGGGATACTTCACAGAGATTTAAAGCCGGAAAATATCCTCCTCACACCGGATGGGGTTGTAAAAATAAATGATTTTGGCGTGGCGCGGTTAAAGGGCTCCATAACCCTAACGGCTGTAGGGGCTATGGTAGGCACTCCAAAGTACGTATCTCCAGAATATATAGAGTCCGGGCACTGTGACCAAAGAAGCGATATCTATGCTGTAGGAATAATAGGATATGAGCTATTAACAGG
>RFKT01000044.1 GCA_003694225.1 Candidatus Dadabacteria bacterium | reverse complement strand
GTATATTACACATGTTTATATCTGCTTCATAACATTTAAAAAGTTAAGTTTCTTACTTTGGGTTTTAAATGCTTCAACGGGGCGATACTCCATACGAGTGGCATAGGAGAATCTCTATTAAGTTAAGGAATCTCCGCTCCCCAACCGTTTCAGATCTGATTGAATTTAGGGCATCGCTTTTGGCCATACAGAAATTAGGAAAATTTAGAGAACTAACACAAGAAACGGTGGCAAAATTCCTCCAGATAGCTCAAAAAAACATAATGACAGAGATAAAAGATAAGGACGCAAACAATCAAAAAGCCTATTAGCAAGCGATTACCTATTGGCTAGATGCTTTTCGCAAGCCCTTACAACCTCTTCCGGGTCTATATCCTTTATGCACCTTACAACGTCGTGCCGGCACTTCCAGCCCCACCCAAAGCATTCCAGCCGATTAGAGATTATTGTTGTAAGATCTTCATTTGGGAAAAAGCGGCCAAAATCCCCGCCACCCTCGATAACGACTCCCGGAAGCTTTACCGCCCTTGCTAACTGGGCAAAATAGTTTTCAACCCCCAAGCCAAATGCGCATCTCTTCATAATAGCGGCCGCTTGCTGGATTGTTGCGGTGTAACAGATATTTTCAAAGGGGATTTCCAGAGAAGAAAGCATTCTATGTAATTTTTAACAGGCCATACACTGAAATATCAAGTATGCCAAAGGAAGGTACCTCCCTTAGGGCCTCTTGTAAAATTAAAGAAAAACAAAGCAACAAAGGAGGGAAATGGCGATAATCACTTGTTGGCAGAAATACAGAAAAATGGCTCCCCGGGAGGGACTCGAACCCCCGACAGGGTGGTTAACAGCCACCTGCTCTACCAGCTGAGCTACCGGGGAAGTAGCGGCAGATTATAATCTTATACATAAAGATGCGATAAAGACAACTTTAGAATGTTGCCCACAAAAAATTCGATAAGCGACTGATTTTGCAATATTTAAGTGAGAAAATATAATCTACTAGAAAATGCCTTTAATAATGAGTAACCTGCTCGTAAGAAATTTAAATAAAATGCTCCATTGCCTATCACACATCCACTCGCTTCTCCAAGATTTCCAGTGCATCCTTATTACCGGCTGCGCAGGGACCGGCAAGTCTACTATGCTTACTGCTCTAAAGGAGTTTCTTGAAAGGCAATATTCCCTTAATTGCGTAGCACTTGCACCTACCGGAGTTGCCGCTCTTAACATACAGGGAGAAACCATCCACTCATTCTTCAGGTTCCCGCCTGAACCTATCAATGAAGACAAGATATATTACCTCAGAAAACCCGAGTTAATTAACTCGCTAGACATATTACTAATTGATGAGATCTCGATGGTGCGAGCGGATCTCTTGGATGGTATAAACATGTCCCTTAAAAAGAATAGATCTTTTAATAAGAAGCTTCCTTATGGGGGAGTTAAGATCATTTTTTTCGGAGATTTGCTGCAACTTCCCCCAGTAACAGCCACTCCAGAAGAAGAAGAATACTTCTCCACAAGATATGAAACACCGTATTTTTTTAGTTCAGATGTCTTCAATACAACTGGCTTTGCCGCTTTGGAACTAGAAACAATCTATAGGCAAAAAGACCCATACTTTATCTCTCTACTCAGTAGAATCCGATCTGCTACTCACACAGCGGATGATCTAGATGCAATCAACCAAAGGGTAACAGAGCCCTCTTGTGAAGAAGGAGACCGCCCTATAATTTCACTTACTGCTACAAAAGCGCTTGCTGAAGCTATCAACAGAGAGCATATGAGGAGGCTTAAAGGCAAACCTGTCAAGTATACCGCAACAATAGAAGGAACATTTAATAAAAATACCTTCCCTGCTCCATATGAATTAAGCCTAAAACCTCAAGCTCAAGTGATGTTTCTTAGAAACGATTTGACGGATAAAAACTGGGTAAACGGCACTATCGGAAGAGTCTCAAGGTGTACTCCAAATAAGATCTTTGTGGAGGTACCAAAGGATGATGGAACATCAATTGAATGCGAGGTAGCCCCTGAAATATGGGAGAATCTAAAATATACATTCGATAAAAAAACAAACAAAATCAGCACTGAGGTTATAGGCAAATTCAAGCAGTTTCCCCTAATGCCGGCTTGGGCAGTTACCATACACAAAAGCCAAGGGAAAACATTTGAAAAAGTCATAATTGACTTGGGCCGCGGGGCATTCGCTCCTGGCCAATTATATGTGGCACTAAGCAGATGCACCTCATTAAATGGGATTCATCTCTGCCGTCCGATTACTGAGGAAGATATAATAGTAGACAAAAAAGTAATAAATTTTATCCGAGAGGCTGAAAAGAGAGCGATCCTTCCATGAGTTATTTATTATAAATTATAAAGCTATATTCTTTCTCCCCTCAAACGCATGGGAGAGAGTAAGATCATCCGCAAACTCAAGTTCACCGCCTCTAGGAAGGCCAAAGGCTAGCCTAGTTACTGTAACGCCAAGCTTCCTCAATTCACCTGCAACATAAAGTGAGGTTGCATCTCCTTCTACAGTGGCATCAAGAGCAAGTATTACCTCTTTAGTCTTTTCCTTTTCAACTCTCCCAACAAGCTCTCGAAGCTTCATAGACTCCTCACCTTGCCCCCTAAGGGGCGCCCAGAGGCCGTGAAGCACATGGTAGACCCCCTTATACCTGCCGGATCTTTCTATTGACACAACATCTATCGGTTTTTCAACAACACATATCACATCTCTCTCCCTATTTTTAGCTCGGCATATTCCGCACTCACTCTCATCTGATAAAAAATAACAGACGCTGCACAGTTTTACGGAATCTTTCGCCGCTAAAAGGGCGTCAGAGATGTCCGACATTAGCCGCCGATCGGAAGTCACAAGATGATATGCTAAACGCTGAGCTGTTTTCCTACCTATTGTCGGTAGTTTTGCAAGTACATCAATCAGCCGAGTAAAGGAAGGAGGGAAAAGTGAGGAATCAAAAGCCATATCTCTAACTACTATAAACCCGGAATATCCAATCCGCCGGCAACCTGCCGCATGGCTTTCGCTGTTTCTTCCTGCATCCGTTCCAAAGCCTCATTGCATGCTGCAATAATAAGGTCTTGAAGCATCTCTATGTCCTCTACATTTACAACTTCAGGAGCAATTTCAAGAGATACAATCTCTAAGCTGCCATTAACAACCACCTTCACCATACCACCCCCTGCAGAAGCCTCTACGGTCATCTTTTTGGCTTCTTCCTGGGCCTTTTTGAGCTCATCTTGAAGCTGTTGCGCCTGTTTCATTATATCGCCTATATTACCGGGCAATTTCATTCCTTTAGCCATAACATCCTCTAATTAAAACAAATCACAATTAGATAATTGCACCTTAAATAAACTTAATCAACTATATTTAATGCTCTATACTTGAGCCGGGAAAAACCTTTTTTATATTCACTATTGCCTCACTGCGCTCAATAGCATCGATAGCCTTTTGCCTACTCTCCATTTCAGCCTTCTTTTCAAGCCTCGCTATGCTCTCCCCACTCTTCACATCTCCCTCTGATTCTAAATCCACCTTTAATCTCCACTTGTTACCCGGCTCTATTTCGTTCAAAAAAGCTTCAACTATAGAAATATTATCCCTATCTTCAAAGTAATTTACCAAAATCTGCGGACCTACTATAGAAAGGGTTCCCTTATCAAACTCCTTTACAGTTGCCTTCTTAAGTATCTCGCTCATGGCCTTTTTCCCTTTACTGTCAACAAAATTCACAAAAGATCTCCATTTTTCAAATGTAGACTCTCCTGTTAATGTATGCTTTTGTTCATATGAGCTTGTTCTTTCAATCGAAGGCTGAGCTGCATTCCGATTCTTATTATCAACCACAGAATTCTGAACCTTAGAGCCAGACAAAAGCTTTGCTATATCATAAACCGGCTGCCGGGTAGCCATCCTCACAGCTAAGGCTTCCAGCGCATACATTGGATAAGAGCTTTTTATCGCCTGATCGGCCCCCTCTCTAGCCAAATAAACCAAGTCCTGCAGGTCATCTTGAGAAACTCCCTCTACCTGTCTCAAAAGACTAACTACTGAGCTTTCATCAACACCCCTAATTTTCAGCCCCTTCTCTCCGCCAAACTTTGCTATTAAAAGATCACGCCAGTGTGATACAAATTGGTCTGCAAAAAGACGCGGATCCAAACCTACATTGAAGGCCTCATCCAAAATATTCAATACATCATCCGGGCGCCTCCCAAAGACAGCCTCACTGAGTTTCAGCAGTAGAGTCTTTTCCGCAACTCCCAACACAGCTCCTGCATCACTCTCCTTTAACTTTCCATCACCAAAAGCCAAAACCCTATCTAAAAGTGACTGAGCATCACGCATTGAACCTTCAGCCAGCCTTGAGATCATCTTCAATGCTCCAAGTTCGTACTCAATCCCTTCTTCTTTAGCTATAGAAACCAAACGGGCTTCTATCTCCGATGGACTAATTGCCCGAAAATCGTGGCGCTGGCATCTAGATATAACGGTGTCTGGCACCTTATGCGGTTCAGTAGTAGCCAATATAAAAACAGTATTTGGAGGAGGCTCTTCCAAGTTTTTTAGCAACGCATTAAACGCCGCAATACTGAGCATATGAGTCTCATCAATAATATATATCTTATAACGGGATCCCTGAGGAGGCCTGCTCTTAAGGGTTTCTATAAGATCCCTTACATTTTCAACGCTATTGTGTGAAGCTCCATCTATCTCCCTAACAGCCAAACTTATGCCTGCAGCTATCTCTTTGCAGTTGGTGCACTCAAGGCACGGCTCAGGAGTAGGCCCTTCACGGCAATTAAGTGCCTTGGAAAGGATCCTTGCCACAGATGTCTTGCCAACTCCCCTTGGACCGCAGAAAAGGAAAGCATGTGATACCCTTCCCCTTTTAATTGCGTTAACTAAAGTCCGAGTAACATGGTCTTGACCTGTGATTTCACTAAATGTGCGCGGCCTAAACTTTCTGGCTAGAACAAGATAGGACATAAAATCTCCAACCGTTACTATCCAAAGGCCGGTTTGCATCACAGAATCTTTCCGCTACGGCTGCTTCCTCTCGGACCTGACCGGGTTCACGGAGACTCTCGCGCAAACCAGCCGTATCTGCAGAGTATAGAGAGAGACAAGGCCATCTACAAGCTTTAGAGCGCGTATTTTGCTGGGGCATTTTGCCGCAATAAAATGGTGCAAAAAGCTACAGACACTCGATTGGCCACACAGCAAACGCCAATCATTTCAGGGGGTTATGTTCTTTAAGGCTTTTGGCATTCGCATTGCTCTTTATTTTGGCATGGAACAGCCAAAAGTAGAGATATCGGTGAGGATATTCTCAGATATACTATCTGACCTGAGAAATCAAAGGGAAATATGGGGAATCCTCAGGCTTAATGAATATCTTTCAGCCGAACATCCATTAAGGAAAGCGGCTATCTCACAGATTAAAAAATCACTATATAAAAAGCCTATACCACCACAAACTATAAGCAAAATTGTTGACGGATATAGACTTTCTGAGCTTTCTTCTCTTGAAAGATCGCAAATCTTGGCTTTTAACGAAGCACCTCGCTCGATTTCAAAACGAATACCATTTCCAAAAAGACTTATGAGCTCGTCGAAACAAAAGAAGGTAAGAGTACGGCATCCTCTCCGCAGAACTCAGCACAACATAGCAGCCCATCTTTAAATATATTTTTCTCTACAAAAGCTGGGTCGTGAGTCTCTTTTACCTTTTTCCGCTGAGTCGATGAAGCAGATATTTATATGCATTAGTCAACTCAACAAACTTGCTCTCACGATTTGAAATGGCCTCAGATGAATCTGGATGTACCTCCTTGACAGCTTTCCTAAAGGCCGCCTTAACTTCTTCCAATGTTGGCTCTCCACTGATTCCAAGTATTTCAAGAG
>RFKT01000043.1 GCA_003694225.1 Candidatus Dadabacteria bacterium | reverse complement strand
TCTCAGGTAAAAGGCGAGCTTTTGTGAGCGTTGAAACCATACATCCTGCCTATGTCAAAGGGGTTATCAAAGCCCCGCTCTCTAAGAGCGTTTTGCAGAGGGCTATAATGTTGGCGGCTCTTACTGAAGGGGAGACAAAGATTTCTATCGGGAATCCGTGTGACGATGTCGCAAGCGCTTTAGAGGCTGCTTCTCAACTTGGAGCCGCTGTTGAAATTAACGGAGAGAAAGTATCAATAAAGGGATTTGCAAATCCTCCTCACTCATTGGTTTATTGCGGGAAGTCCGCGTTGTGTGCCAGAGTGGCTTCTATCGTAGCGTCCCTTTACAAAACACCCATCACTATCTCAGGCGACAAGCAGCTCTGTTCAAGGCCAGCTTTCATGATTGAGGAGGCACTTTCTAAAGCAGGTTGTAACGTTAAGAGTACTGGCGGATATTTTCCGATTACTGTGTGCGGCCCGCTCAGAGGAGGAACGATCACCCTTGATTGTAGCCTAACCTCCCAGCATCTAAGCGGCTTTTTAATGGCTCTTCCTCTTTGTAGTGAAGATTCTGAGGTGCATGTAGAGCCGCTCTTTAGCGCTCCCTATGCAAGGCTTACCCAAAAGATGGTGGCAGAGAGAGGAGGAAATATTTATGTTGAAGATTCCCTGCGGATTTGGAGAATTTCAGGCGGCTGCAAATTTCATCCTGTTGAAGTAATGCCTGAAGGGGACTGGTCTGGAGCCTCTTTTTTGTTGTGTGCGGCGGCTTTAAAAGGTGAAATCACTGTAACAGGCTTGCGCTCCGATACGTTTCAAGGGGATAAGGAGATCGTAGAGGTATTGAAAATTGCCGGCGCATCAGTTGAGTGCGAGGATAGCTCCGTATCTGTGAGAAGAAACACCCTTCGTCCTTTTGTATTTGATGCCGCAGATTTTCCTGATTTAGTTCCTCCTCTTGTTGCTCTAGCTTCCAGCTGCAAAGGAGAGTCTGTCCTTATTGGCGTTAGCAGGCTTGCATACAAAGAGAGCAATAGAATCAAAGCCTTAATAGAGGAGTTTTTAAAGCTGGGAATAGACATACATGAGAGGGATGGCAATCTTGTTATAAAAGGGGGTATTGCAAGGGGCGGAGAGGTTTCATCCCGTGGAGATCACAGGATAGCTATGGCTCTGGCAATAGCGGCCCTACGTGCGAAAGGAAGTGTAAAGATAACCGGTTCAGAGTGTGTGTCCAAGTCATATCCGTCTTTTTTTGGAGATTTGCGCTCTTGCCTTACAGTATGATGAAATAAGGCAAATAAATGGCTTAACGCCTTATACCTTGCAAACTGCCATGGATACCTTTGGAACACTATTTAGGGTCCATATATTTGGAGAGTCTCATGGGGAGTGTGTAGGAGCAGTCCTTGATGGTGTTCCTCCCGGTTTGGCTTTGAATGTTGAGGACTTTCTGCCTGATTTAGCAAGAAGAAATCCGGCTAACCTTGCAGGTACTACTCCCCGGAAAGAAAGTGATATACCACATATCAAAACCGGAGTTTTTAGGGGTTTTACAACAGGAGCCCCCCTTACTGTACTTTTTTATAACCGTGATGTTGACTCTAGCAAATACGAATATTTAAGGGCTACGCCCCGTCCCGGTAGCGCAGATCTCACAGCAAAGCAGAAGTATTGCGGGTTTAACGATTATCGAGGGGGAGGCCATTTCTCTGGGCGGCTTACGGTGTCTCTTGTAGCGGCTGGGGTTGTAGCCAAGAAAATTGTACCTGAGATCAGATTTTGTTCTGAAGTTGTATCAGCAGGGGGATCTAAGGATGTAGAGAAAGAGGTTTTACGCGCGCTCGAGGAGGGCGATTCTATCGGAGGAGTAGTTGAATGCAGGGCAAAGGGGGTGCCTGTAGGGCTTGGGGAGCCCTTTTTTAATTCAGTGGAGTCGGTAATAAGCCATATTCTTTTTTCCATTCCCGCTGTTAAGGCAGTAGAGTTTGGAGAGGGGATCAAAGGGGCAGCTTCGAGGGGAAGCGAATTTAACGACCCGATTGTTTCTGTCAAAGGTGCTAAGGCGACAAATAATTCGGGGGGCATAGAGGGGGGGATTAGCGATGGTTCAGATATCCATCTAAAGGTCTATATTAAACCCCCTGCCAGCATAGCCAAGGAGCAGCGCACTATTAACCTTGATACAGGTAAATGTGTGGACGTTTCTGTTAAAGGACGGCATGATGCCTGTATTGCTCTCAGAGCACCTGTGGTAGTAGAGGCGTCTGTGGCCGTAGCGCTTGCTGATCTTTATCTTGTAAAGAAGGCTTACGAAAGGGAATGACATTTGATGATGTGAATCGGGCAAAGCTTTTGGTGTTTTTGGTAGGGTTTGCCCTTCTCTTTGCTGTAGAAACAGTTTTTACCTCCCGCCAGCTCCACTCAAAAAGGGGGAAGAGGTTTTTATTTCACTCTTTTTTGGCTGTCGTCAACACGGCAATGCTCCGTACTGTCGCGTTAACACCCCTTTATCTCTTGATTTTATACTGTGAAGAGAGGGGAATCGGAATCAGCAGGATTTTTGGTTTGACAGGTATATGGGAAATTGCGGCTACAGTTGTTGTTTTAGATTTCTTTGATTACGTTTGGCATAGGCTAAACCATACGGTGCGCCTTTTGTGGAGATTTCATGCCATGCACCACTCTGACAATGATGTGGATGTTACAACATCTTTGAGGTTTCATCCGGGAGAACTTCTTATGTCGGCCGTTATGAAAGCCATATGGATCTTGATCTGGGGGCCTTCACTGTGGGGTTTTGCCGTGTTTGAGATAGGCATTTCACTTGCTTCTCAGTTTCACCACTCAAATATTGATCTTCCGGATCTCATTGAGCGGGTTTTAAGAAAAATCATAGTGACTCCCCGTTTTCATGCAACCCATCATACTGTGAACAAGGCTACAAGCGACAATAACTTCTCTACAATATTTATCTGGTGGGACAAACTGTGCGGAAGTTATGTCTGTCCTGATGGAGTTCCGCTTGATAATCTTGGCATTCCAGAGGTAAGAGATAAGTTTCTCTCTCCTCAAGCTCAATTGACCCTACCCCTTCGCCTATACCATAATTAGAATACTGCCTGAGATCATGACAAGCGACGCAATTAGTTTC
>RFKT01000343.1 GCA_003694225.1 Candidatus Dadabacteria bacterium | reverse complement strand
TGCCTAAAGGAATGAACCCAGCAGAGCTTACCCTTGAAGACGCTATCAACCTCTTAGAGGTAAGAGCATTAAAACTGGCGGCAAAGGAACAAGAGGAAGGAGAAAAACCAAAGACAAAAAACAAGAAACAGACAAAAGCCTCCACCAAACGGGAAAAGAACAAAGAATAGAAGTCAGATAATACTCAGATCCATAAAATCTAACCTCATGATTTTACAGGGATTCTTTGAAAAAGGCCTCCACAAAGAGTAACTCTATTTGGGAATGAGAAAGATTTTTTTACTTTTAGCTTTACTTCCTCAGCACATCAAACATTTTTATTTGACGGCAAAAAGCCGAGTGAAGAGGCCAGGGCTTAATACCTTTTTTGTGCTGGGAATAATAGAGGGAGATCGAACGACATGCTTCCTTTATCACAAAAAGCTCCTGAGGAGAAAGCTCTACTGAATTTCCCTCTTTTTTAACTGAATTCAAAAATTTTTCTATCTTTTCGCACAGCTTCTGGGGTTCCTTAAGGCGCTCTCCTATGCACTTGCCCTTTAAGGAAACAACTTCTTTCATTATCATCTCTAGCTCTTCTTCCTGTTGCTTATCCAAAGAGCCCTTCTTAGGTACAACTACAGCCTCTTTTGTTATAGCTGTTTTACCCTTTAACATCCTTACAGGCTCTCTGCGAGGCGATCCTTCAGGTAGCAGAATATCCCCCCTTAGGGACCTTCTCCCTGTTCTTTCAAAGTGCAAGTTTTTGGCTATATTATCGCCTTTCATGGAGTATCTCTTGCTGATATGGGCCACCCGAAAGCTTTCGTAACATTTCAAGATAATTAGCCACTCTCAAGGCATTACAGGGGTATTCCCCGCCTTCTATCCTCTGCAGCCAGGTAATGCCTCCCTTTCCAAAGTACCTTAGAGCTATACTGGCCCTTTTAAACTTCCAACTCTCTTAGTAATGACCTGCCTCTTCCTTAAATAATTTATACCACAATTAGCCTATCTATTCTAATAAATCTTTCCTTTTTTTCAGAACTAAGAAGAACTATCCACAGCAGGCTTGACAGCAGCAGACGACTAATCGTCTCTCTATCCCCCTTGAAATGCTCGAATAATCTCTATAGATGAATCTGGGGTGGGAGAAAGACAGCTCCACATCTCCCTTTCAACTATCTCATCATTAAGAGAAACAGCTATGCCATCAAGGGACTTTCCAGGCAAAAGCATCTCTAAAAGCTTCAATATGGTTATCCCGTCTGGAACATCCCTCTTTTCACCGTTAACTGTTATAACCATCTGAGTCTCTATTGAGCTTATTTCTTAAAAAGATCATCCAGCTGTTTTAAGGTAGAGCTCGAAGATTGAGCCCGTAGAGGGGGCTTTCCCTCTCTTATCTGAAAATAATCGCAGAAGTTTGCCCTCTCCTTGTCTAAAACCCTCTCCGCCTGAGTTTCTAAACACTCGTTATAGGCTGAAGAATCATAAAACTTGCAATTATAGCAACACCTAACGTCAGAGCCGCAATTCGGACAAGTATCTCCTCTTGCAGGCTTATTGGAAGCTGAGTAATCAAGGTGGGTTTCGCAGTTAAAACAGGTTAAATCCATCTTCACACCTTTTAGGACGAGAAACGGCGTAGTGATTTTACTAAATTCTACCGGAAATGCCACTGCTCAGAGAGACTTTTTAATCAACCCCTCTTCCAAAAAGCCTTCTACATACGAGCTATAACCCTTTGTTATATCGGCTCTTTTTTTGATAGTTGTTAATGCCTCTGTAATCGGTTAAAAATCTCTATTCGCTTTTGTCGCTTAAAGTTTGAGTTTTTTACAGTTGTGCCGGAAACAATAAAGATAACGACCCTCAGCAACGGGCTAACTGTCATTGTAGAAGAGGCAAGGTGGGCAGAGTCTGCCTCTTATGCCCTTATAGTTCCTAGCGGTCTTCTGTTTGACCCGGAACAAAATATAGGCGCAAGCATGATTGTTGCCGAGTTAACCTCTAGGGGAGCCGGGGGGCTTTCAGCACAAGAGCTATCAAATGCATTGGATTCATTGGGAGCGAGGCACACAGTAGGGTGCGGGCTCTTTTACACCACCTACCGTGGAAGCCTTCTTGGAGATAGGCTTGAGGACGCGCTTGCTATCACTGCATCGATGGCAACAGAAGCTGACCTTCCAGGCCCTGAGATAGATGGCATTAAGGCGCTTTTGGAGCAGGAGATAAACTCAATGTATGACACCCCTTCAAGAAGGGTTATGCATGAGCTAAGCATCCGGTATTATCCGGGAGTTTTTGCCAGACCATCGCTCGGAGATAAGGAGGGAATTAGACAGACTTCGATAGACACCATACGGAAGATTTATCGGAATTTCTATGTGCCTGAAAAGTCTATTCTCTCCATATCTGGCAAGGTCTCTGCCGATAGCATAATAAAAAAGGTTGAAGCTCTATTTGGAGGCTGGAAAGGCTCAGCTCCTAATTACCCAATTCCGGGGGAATTTCCGCCGAGAGATGTTTTTCACGTAAGTTACGATTCTACTCAACTTCAGATAGCCGTTGCCTTTCCCTCTGCAGCGCTTGAAGATGAGGATTACTATTCTGCGCGCGTTCTAAATGGGGTCCTCTCTGGAGGGATGTTCGGCAGGCTCTTTGTGGAAGTAAGGGAAAAAAGAGGCCTCTGCTATTCGGTTAACTCCTCCTGTT
Source organism: Candidatus Dadabacteria bacterium (assembly GCA_003694225.1). Taxonomy (GTDB): domain Bacteria; phylum Bdellovibrionota_C; class UBA2361; order UBA2361; family J135; genus J135. The sequence continues at coordinate 2,765 of RFKT01000343.1, read as the reverse complement.
CTGCAAATGGCTACTATGGCGTGCATACAGCCTATGCAGGCACGACTACTGAGAGGGCTCAAGAAACTCTCGATGTTATGATGGAGATATTTAAAACTATCTCAGGAACTATTACAGAAGAAGAGCTTGAGCGCTCTAAGGCAAATATCAAGGCTTCTCTCGTTATGTCTGAAGAATCGACCCAGTCAAGAGCAATCTCAAACGCCACGGATTGGTGGTGGATAAGCAGGATAAGAACTCTTGAGGAGATTAAAGCCAAGATTGAGGAGGTGGATCTGAAAATGACAGATAATTACGCACAAAAGTTGGCGGCAACGGAACCGATGGTTGTCACACTGGGAGAAAAAGAGCTTAAATTAAAATAGTTATATTTATTTTGTGTTAGATGGCTGAAGTTGAAATTGTAGAAAAAGTATTGGGAAACGGTCTGAAGATAATAGCAGAGCGGAATCTCGACGCAAAGAGTGCAGCTATAGGATTCTTTGTCAAAACAGGCTCAAGGGATGAAACACAGTCAGAGTCCGGAATCTCTCACTTCCTCGAACATATGATGTTTAAGGGAACAGAGAAGAGATCCGCCCTTGACATCACATATGAACTCGGCAACCTAGCAGTAAAAGCCAATGCCTACACATCTGATGAGGCAACAGTTTATTATGGCGCTGTTCTGCCTGAATACTTTTCCAGATACCAAGAACTTCTTAGCGACATGCTAAAACCTGCGCTGGATCCTAAAGAATTTGATATGGAAAAAAAGGTAATCCTAGAAGAGATAGCCCTTTATAAGGACAGGCCAAGCTATTGTCTCTTTGAAAAGGCATTTCGCTCTTATTTTAACGGGCATCCATCTGGAAACAGTGTGCTGGGCTCTGTGGAATCTGTCTCCGCAATTACCCGCGATGATATGCTAAATTACTATAAAAGGCGCTACTCCCCATCAAATATGGTTCTTATCGCCGCAGGAAACTTTGATCTAGATCGATTTATGCACGATGCAGAAAGGTTATGCGGCGGATGGAAGTCATTTGAAACAGAAAGGAAAGTTGAACCGTATGAAGGAAAGGAAGAAAGCCTGGAATTTACCAAAAGCGACATACAGCAGGCGCATATAATGATCCTTACAGGGGGTCCCTCCCAGCAAGATCCACACAGGTATGCATTTGGTGTGTTTTCCAACATTGTGGGAGATGTGACTGGTTCACGCTATTACTGGGCACTTGTAAACTCAGGGATTGCAGAGAGCGCCGACAGTGAAGTAGATGAAAAAGACGGCACAGGGTGTTTTATCTCATATGCATGTTGCCCGCCAGATAATATTGATAAAGTATCTGGGATATTAAACGAGATTTTGGATTCTCCCCTTCAATTTACAGACAAAGATATGGAAAGGGCCAAGGCAAAGATAGCCACAAGGATGGTGCTGGGAGGCGAGCTCCCAATGGGAAGGATGCGGGCCCTGGGTCACGAGTGGCTTGCGCGGGAGAAGGTGCACAACCTACATTCAGAGGTTGAAGCTATAATGGCGGTATCAAGGAAAGATATAGAAAGCGCATTAAGCGCCTATCCATTGACCAAACGTAGTGAATACAGACTTCTGCCCGCATAATTAAACCGCGTGTAATTAGACCAGGAGTCTCTCTGAAAATTCCTTCTGTAGTTTAACGTGCCCATTTGGGCATGGATGTCCATTGTTTTAACACTATGCCTTTAACACTCTGCAAGGCAGATGGAAACCTTCCGCGTTGATCTGCCCCTTCTATGCTCCCAAAGATAAATCCCCTGCCATGTGCCAAGAGCTAAAGAGCCGTTTTGTATCGGAATAGAAAGAGAAACTCCTGTAAGAGCAGACTTTATATGGGCAGGCATATCATCCGCCCCCTCAAGGGTATGGGTAAAGATAGGGTCATTTTCTTTTACAAGCCTGTCAAACCATACTTCTAGATCTCTCTTTGCCGAAGGGTCTGCGTTTTCCTGAATTATTAAGCTTGCAGACGTGTGGTGCAAAAACAGTGTGCATATGCCAGAGGTAATGCCGCTTTGAGAGATAACTCTCTCTACATCTGATGTAATCTCTACAAGCCCTTTCCCTGAAGTCTTTACTGTGATCTGCTCTATCATCTTACCGTTTCGTGTCAGCCGGAGTGCATTTTCGACATCTCAAAAGAATTGCGGATTTTACTCAGACCCGAAAATGGAAAAATCAAAAGAAGATAAACTCTACTGGATCTTATAAGCCGAAAAAATTCTAAAAAATTTTAATCGTCAAAGTACTCCTCATCATCATCGTAAGCAAGGTCATCATCTATAAGCTCATCTTCAAGCTCATCTTCTTCCATATCAAAGATATCAGGCGCTACATCTTCAAGCGCTTCACTTAAAGCAGAAACTACTGATGCGATATAAGCCGGAGTATAGTCTTCGGTGTCAATTACGGTATCCAAAGCGCTGACCAACTCATTCACTACGGCGGAAGAAAGTTCCTCGTCATCTGAACTCGCCCCATAGTCATCTTCGAGCATCTCTTCAAGCTCAGAAAATCCCGCTAAAAGCTCTGTCAATCCCTCGACTATTCTATCCCCCGCACTCTTTGCCATATCACAAATTCCCAAGAAAACATCAAAAGTTAGGCAAACAAATCCACTTGCAATCGCTTATTTAAGCTTATTCACCGTGAAAATCAAGAGTATTTTAACCATACGCCCCCAAAAAAATTACCTGTTTCCAAATTTTCTCTGATGGTCCATTATATCATTGATATGATGTTG
>RFKT01000342.1 GCA_003694225.1 Candidatus Dadabacteria bacterium | reverse complement strand
CTTTATTACAACAGCTCTTCCAGCAAGCCTCACGGCATTGAGGGTCTTAATATTGCAATAGTTGGAGATATTCTCCATTCGCGTGTGGCGCGTAGCAATATACTTTTGCACGGCGCTTTAGGGAATAAAGTAACCTTGGTCGGGCCTCCAACATTAGCTCCTCCCCTATTTGAAGATGCATATCGGGATTTAGGAGTAAAGGTAAGCCACAATCTTAGGGAGGGGCTTGAAGGAGCGGATGTTGTTATATGCCTTAGGATGCAGTTTGAGCGTCAGAGTGAGTTTTTTGTTCCATCCATAAGGGAATATTCCAGGGAATTTTGCGTTACAGAAGAGGTGTTGTCGAGCTGCTGTCCCGATGCTGTGATACTCCATCCCGGTCCGGTAAATCGTGGGATAGAGGTTGCATCCGATGTCGCATTTGGTCCCCGCTCTTTGGTAAGGGATCAGGTAAAAAACGGGGTTGCATTAAGGATGGCCGTACTTTTTTGGCTAGTTGTAGGAGGCAATTGATGCTGCTTATAAAAGGCGGAACTGCAGTAGATCCTGAAGGAAAATACAGAGGAGAGGTTGATATCTTAATCTCAGACGGGAGGATAGAGGATATCGCTCCAGCTGGAAAGATTCCTGAGCCTGAAGGTGGAGATGTTCTTTCCGGAGCGGGCAAGCTTGTGTTTCCTGGTCTTGTAGATATCCACGTGCATCTAAGGGAGCCGGGATACGAGTGGAAGGAAACCATACTTACAGGGTGCAAAAGCGCAGTAATGGGAGGGTACACAGCAATATGCTCAATGCCGAACACAGATCCGGTAAATGACAATGAATCTGTAACTCGATACATCTTAGAGAGAGCTTCTTCAGTGGGGCTTTGCCGCGTCCTTCCTATAGGTGCTGTTACAGTTGGTCTCAAGGGAGAGGAGCTAGCGCCCCTTTCTGAGCTTCGCAAGGCTGGATGTGTCGCTTTTTCTGATGACGGAGAGCCTGTGTGGTCTTCTGCTATGATGAGAAGAGCGCTTGAGTGGTGTTCTATGGAAGGAGCTGTAATCTGCTGCCACGAGGAGGATAAACTTCTTACAAGGGGCGGGTCCATGAACGAATCACCGCTCTCAATTAAGATGGGGCTTAAAGGTATGCCTTCCGTTGCAGAAGATGTAATGGTTGCGCGGGATATTGAGCTTGCAAGGTATCTCAAAGGAAAGATACACATATGCCATGTCTCTACGGCAAGAAGCGTTGAACTTATAAGGAGAGCTAAAAATGACGGCATCGCTGTTACATGTGAGGTCACGCCACACCATATTTTTCTTGATGAGAGAAGGGTCTGCGGCTATGACACAAATGCGAAGATGAGCCCTCCGTTAAGGACCCAGGAAGACCTTAATGCCATTGTTGAGGGGCTAAAGGATGGAACGATTGATGCAATAGCAAGCGACCATGCTCCCCATGAGGCTGACAGCAAGCTTTTGGAGTTTTCTTCGGCATCTTTTGGAATTATAGGTCTTCAAACTAATTTAGCTTTAGGGCTTAGGCTTGTAGAGCGTGGGATAATCACTATGGAAAGGCTTGCCTTTCTTCTCTCTCTTGGAGGAGCGTCAGCCTTAGGTATTGAAGGCGGAAAGCTAGAAAGGGGAGAGAGAGCTGATATAACCTTGATTGATCCAGATCTTGAGTGGAGCTTTGACGATACGGAAAATCTCTCTAAAAGTTCCAATTCGCCGTTTATCGGTGAGACGTTTAAGGGAGCCGCTGCGGATGTTATCTCAGGGGGAAGGGTGGTTATGAAAGGGAGGAAATTTACTGAAGAGATTTTTTCAGAGAAGGAGGATTGCTTGTGAGGGAAGCCTATTTGGCATTAGCTGACGGCACTGTTTATAGTGGTATGGCTTTTGGAAGTGAGCTTTCCTTGGATACGCCGCCCGTGTGGGGAGAGGTTGTCTTTAACACCTCGATGTTTGGTTATCAGGAGATCCTTACTGATCCTAGCTATGCCGGCCAGATAATGTGTTTTACAAATCCCCATATAGGAAATGTTGGATGCAATAAAGACGATGTGGAGAGCAGGAAGGTATGGGTTAGGGGGGTTATTGTAAGCAAGTTGAGCAGGGAGTTTTCAAACTATCGTGGAGAAGAAAGTTTGGATGCTTACCTTAAAAGGGAAGGGATTATCGGCATTGAGGGGCTTGATACCCGTGAGATAGTAAGAAAACTTAGGGAAGGAGGCGCTCAGGTGGGCATTATTGGAGAAAAGGGCATACATTCTCCTGACGATCTGGTCGATATGGCGCGGACGTTTGATTATTCAGCATATAACTTTGTTGAGGAAGTATCGTGTTCTGAGCCATATGTTTGGACGGAATCGGTTTGGGATCACGATGCGGGAGCGTACAGAAAAATTACGCTAGAGAAGCTTTCCTCTCGTCCCCATGTGGTGGCTATTGATTGCGGGATTAAACGCAATATCTTGAGGCTTCTTTTGGATGTAGGTTTTCGTGTGACAGTTATTCCGTATAACTTTTCTCCTGATGAGATAGCGGAGATTTCCCCGGATTGCATCTTTCTTTCAAACGGGCCGGGGGATCCTTCCCTTTTGGGGGAGACAATTACTACAGTCCAAGCCCTTTTAGGCAGGTATCCCATATTTGGAATATGCTTAGGCCATCAGATACTCTCTCAAGCCCTTGGGGGTAAGACATATAAGCTAAAATTTGGCCATAGAGGAGGCAACCATCCCGTAAGGGATGAGGCAACGGCAAAGGTGGAGATTACAGTTCAAAACCATGGGTTTGCTGTTTCTAAGGAAGGGCTTCCAAATGAGGTCTTTATAAGTCACATCAACCTTAATGATATGACGGTGGAGGGAGTTGATGTTACAGGAGATCTTAGGGCATTTTCTGTTCAATATCACCCTGAGGCATCGCCCGGTCCGCACGATGCTGCATATCTCTTTAAACGTTTTTATTCTTTAGTGACAGGGGAGCGATATGCCTCGAAGAGATGACATTAAATCTATTCTGCTTATCGGCTCCGGGCCTATAACGATAGGGCAGGCGTGTGAGTTTGACTATTCGGGCACACAGGCATTGGCTGCTCTTAAGGAGGAGGGGTACAGGCTTATCCTTGTAAATTCCAATCCTGCCACAATCATGACGGATCCTGAACTTGCAGACAGAACTTATATTGAGCCTATTACTCCTGATTTTGTAGAGAGGATTATCAACAAGGAAAGGCCTGACGCTCTTCTTACAACAATGGGGGGGCAAACAGCCCTAAATATAGTTTTAGAACTGAATGACAAGGGGGTTTTTGAGGAGTACGGCTGTGAGCTAATAGGTGCAAAGATTGATTCCATACGCACAGCGGAAGACAGGGAGCTTTTTAGATCCGCAATGGAAGAGATTGGGCTTCAACCTGCGAAAAGTGGCATTGCTCATAGTTTGGAGGAGGCGGAGTCGGTAATAAAGGAGATAGGGTATCCGTGCATTATACGACCCTCTCGTACCCTTGGCGGAAGCGGGGGAGGGATTATCTCAAATCAGTCGCAGGTAAAGCCAGTAGTCTCTAGGGCGCTTAACACCAGTCCTAACAGAGAGATACTGATTGAAGAGTCTTTGGTCGGATGGAAAGAGATCGAACTTGAGGTTATGAGGGATCTCAAGGATAACGTTGTAATTGTGTGTGGTATTGAAAATTTTGACCCAATGGGCGTGCATACTGGCGACTCCATTACGGTAGCGCCTATACAGACATTGACAGATAAGGAATATCAGGCGCTGCGCACTGCTGCCATTCAGGTTATACGCCGAATAGGGGTTGATACCGGAGGATCCAACATTCAGTTTGCTATACACCCTGATACGGGAAAGATAGTTATAATAGAGATGAATCCCCGTGTTTCAAGAAGCTCAGCGCTTGTTTCAAAAGCTACTGGTTTCCCTATTGCAAAGATAGCTGCAAAGCTTGCGGTGGGCTATACGTTAGATGAGATACCCAATGATATAACGAGGGAAACACCAGCTTGTTTTGAGCCTTCTATTGACTATGTGGTTGTAAAGATTCCGCGGTTTAATTTCGAAAAATTTCCTTTTGCAGATCCTACGCTCGGAACTCAGATGAAATCTGTTGGGGAAGTGATGGCGATAGGTAGGAATTTTCAAGAAGCTATTCAGAAAGCTGTATGCTCCCTTGAAATTGGAAGCTACGGGTTTGACAGAAAGAGTCTCTTTAAGGGAATGGAAAGGGATAAGATCATTGAAAGGTGTAAAACGCCGACGCCGGAGAGGCTTTGGTTTTTAGCTGAGGCATTTCGTTTGGGAGCTACTGTTGATGAACTTTATAAAACAAGCGGAATCGATCCGTGGTTTTTGCGGGAGATTGAAGAGATTGTTGCTGTTGAAAGGGCGTTGAGGGATGGAGAATATAACCTTTCAGAGAAAGATGAGCTTTTAAACCTTAAAAAGATGGGGTTTTCAGATAGGCGCATAGCATCTCTAACAGGTAGAAATGAGGAGGATATAAGGGAAGGAAGGGCCAAACTTGGGGTTAAGCCTGCTTACAAGACGGTTGATACCTGTGCAGCTGAATTTGTTGCATTTACTCCTTACCTCTATTCATCTTATGACAGGGAAAATGAGAATCATCCGCCGGAAGATAAAAAGATAATTATCTTAGGCTCAGGACCGAATAGAATAGGGCAGGGGATTGAGTTTGATTACTGTTGTGTGCATGCAGTTTTTGCCTTTCAAGAGCTTGGCTATAAGGCTGTAATGGTAAATTGCAACCCCGAAACGGTTTCTACAGATTATAACATAAGTGACAGGCTTTATTTTGAGCCTCTTACCCTTGAGCATGTTCTTGAGATAATAGAGATTGAAAGGCCTGTTGGGGTTGTTGTGCAATTTGGAGGGCAGACTCCGCTTAAGCTTTCTGGAGAGCTTGAAAGGTTGGGAGTTCCGATTATAGGCACTTCTGTAGAATCGATTGATATAGCGGAAGACAGAGAGAGGTTTACACAACTTATAGAGAAGCTTTCTTTAAGACAGCCTGAACATGCAACTGCAAAGTCTATTGATGATGCGATTTTTAAAGCGCGAAAGCTTGGCTATCCTCTGATGATTCGACCTTCCTTTGTACTTGGGGGACGGGCTATGAGGGTAATCCACGATGAAAGGGAGCTTATGGATTACTTTGCAGAGGGGCTTTATGTCTCAAATGACCGGCCGGTGCTCTTGGATCGCTATCTTCACAATGCAATTGAGGTTGATGTAGATTGTGTAAGCGATGGTTCTCGGGTTGTGATGGCTGGAATTATGGAGCACATTGAAAGAGCAGGGATTCATTCGGGCGACAGCTCATGCGCCATACCTCCTCCGACGCTTTCTGAAGAAGTGCAGAATGAGTTAAGGAGGCAAACAGAGCTTCTTGCCGATGCCTTAAATGTTAGGGGGCTTATGAATGTTCAGTTTGCGGTTGCAAAGTTTGGGGAGATCTACATCTTGGAGGTTAATCCTAGGGCATCTCGCACTGTTCCGTTTGTAAGCAAGGCAACGGGGATTCCGTGGGCGAAGGTGGCAGCAAAGGTTATGGCGGGGGTTTCCTTGGAAGAGCAGGGGATTTTGGCCTCTCCTTCTATCTCTCATGTGGCTGTAAAAACGGCTGTATTTCCTTTCCATAAGTTTGCTGGGGTGGATAGGCTTCTTGGGCCGGAGATGAAGTCTACCGGCGAAGTTATGGGGATTGATGGAAACTTTGGGGGGAGTTTTTTTCGCGCTCAGTATGCGTCTCAAAACGCCCTACCTGTTAGTGGCACAGTATTTATAAGCCTTGCTGATGATGACAAGGAAGCTGTGCTGGATATTATGCCAGATCTTATAAGTTTAGGATTTAGGGTCGTGGCTACAAGGGGAACGTGCGATTTTCTCCGGAAAAACGGGTTTAAGTGTATGCATATTAACAAGGTGAGGGAGGGCTCACCTCATATTGTGGATATGCTAAGTGCGGGTGAGATTGATCTTGTAATAAATACCCCTGAAGGTATCGGTCCACTGCTTGATTCAAAGTCGATACGGCTTGTGGCAAATGAGATGCATGTGCCGACTTACACTACGGTCTCAGGGGCGTCGGCTGCGGTTGAAGCTATGAAGATTTTAAAGGACAATGGGGATTTTGAAGTTTTAGCTTTGCAGGACAGGCTTAAAGGGGAATAACTTAGAAAAACTTTAGTGGAGGTAATGTGAGGAATATTGTGGATAAGGTTCCTATGACGCCAAGGGGATATGAAGAGTTGCGGAAAGAGCTTAAGAGGCTTAAGGGGCTGAGGCCGGAGATTTCTCGAGAGATTGAGAGAGCTAGGGAGCATGGAGACCTAAGTGAGAATGCAGACTACGATGCTGCAAAGGAGCGTTCTGGCATGATTGAAGCTAAAATACGTGATATTGAGGCAAAGCTCTCTCGCGCTCAGGTTATTGATCCTGCATCAATTTCTGATACAAATAGGGTGGTTTTTGGTGTCACTGTTACGGTGTTGGATCTTGATACAGAAGAAAAAAGAAAATTAACCATTGTAGGTACGGATGAAGCTGATATCTCTTCCGGTCTTATCTCCTTTGATTCTCCTCTTGCAAAATCAATTATGGGTAAAGAGGTAGGTGATGTTGTTGTTGTAAGTCTTCCTAACGGCAAAAAGGAATATGAAATAATAGATATAACCGTGACCTCCTAAACAAACAAAAAAAGTTCTCCTTTTCCACTACAGAGCTTTCCGGCGGGGCTGCTGGGCTGGCTGGGCTGGTACGGGGTTACATCTGGCTGGAGGAGCCACGGTATGTTTTTCAATGTGAATTTCTATCCTCTAAACGGTGTTTTTGAGTTAAATTGAGGTCAAAGAAAGGCTTTTTGTTTTTCGACAAAGAGAGCGGACCTTTGAGATTTTTGAGTTTTTCCTTTGTCTAGATAGAGTCCCCCCTTTCTAACCTTTGTCTTTAAGTACAATTTACTTAAAAGGAACTAGCCCCTAGTACCAAAAGGCAGCGGGCAATAGACTAGCTTGGGGTCTCATCCCTGGGGGAAAGAACCCTGGAGGATAAGGAATAGAGCGGTTCCCTTTGCACCACTTCGCATAAACCTCCCTACACCACTTAACCATAGCCTTGAAACGGGTGATATACTCTTTTCTTATGACTACATCAGAGCTAATACAGATCATCCGCCTGCCGTGCTTTTTAGGCGTGTGCTTTTTGAAAATACTCTGTAGCTTTAATGCCTTAGCTCCTAAAACTTTCTTATTGCCTCTAGCTCTTCTACAATCGTCCTCTATCTCCCTGACCCTCCTCATAACCTTTTGTCGATACTCACTAAAGGTTGTTTCCTCACTTCCAAGGGCTTTGAAGCAAGCGTCAGGCTCAATAACCAAAGACACCGTCTTGGTGGATTTGGCTCTTAACGCCTTAGTGTATTCCCTTATCATTCTCGGAGACATTGCTACTTTAGGCAAAGGCTCTATATCAGTTCTTTTTATGTATGGCACTTCAATAACCATCTTTCCCCCCTTGACCAGAACGCTCCAAGAGGAAAAGTTAGGATATTGTTCAATGGTATCAACTAGATTCGCCCTTTGTGGATTAGTATAGATGTAGCTTACCTTCTCTACCAGCGATTCAAAGGTCAAAATGGTGGGGGAATCATATCCCTCTTCCCAGACCTTTCCCTTCCTTCTCCCCATAAGCCTATTAATCATATGGGCAGATTCCGTCTTAAAGTACCTTATAAAGGTGTCCACACACGCTGGGTCTATCACTCTAAGGGCCATGTGGACGTGATTTCCCATAGTCATAAAATCGCTTATGGCAACCGGATAATGTTTTTGAGCTTTAGCTAGGTTGCTTGCGATGATTAGTCTCATAAAAGGAGTGCAAAGAAGAGGAAGGCCCTCCACTGCTCTAAAGGTTATGTATTTTACTTCTCCGTGAATAAATAGCTTTGGATTCCTAGGCATTTTACTGCTCCTATAGCGTTAATACAGTTAACTTTCCTATCTATTCAGCTATTTTTCTTAAAAGTTGCCCCCTTTCCCCCAAAAAAACCCTACTTGCTCATATATACAGGGAAAAAAGTTACCCCGTACCATTGGGT
>RFKT01000341.1 GCA_003694225.1 Candidatus Dadabacteria bacterium | reverse complement strand
CCCCTATACTTACTACGAAGAACATCAAATCTTTGCGGATACGGTTCGAAAATACATACGTTCTAAGCTGGAGCCCCACATTGACGAGTGGGAAGAAGCCGAATATTTTCCAAATTCAGTATTTAGCGAGCTTGGGGAACAGGGATTTTTGGGAATACTTGTGCCGGAGACTTATGGCGGCATTGGTGGCGACTATAAAATGGCGGCAGCATGGTGCGAAGCCTTTGGGGAGTTATGCTCCATAGGGCTTACCGTTGGGGTGAACATGCACTCTCTTGTCGTAAGCCATGCCCTCTCCCTTTATGGCTCCGAAGAGCTTAAGAAAAAATGGCTTCCTTTGGCTGTAAAAGGCGAAAAGATAGGCGCTTATGCCTTTACAGAACCCGGTGCGGGCAGCGATCTTGCAAATATATCCACAAAAGCACAGAGGAAAAACGGCCGATGGATACTTGAAGGAACCAAGATATTTATTACTAATGGATCAAGAGCTGATTTTATCCTTGTACTAGCCAAAACAGATCCATCTGCAGGATACAAAGGTTTTACTACCTTTGTAGTAGATACATCCTTAAAAGGGTTTTCAATAAGCAGAAACTTAAAAAAACTCGGCTGGAAAGCTTCTGACACATCAGAACTTGTGCTGGATGGGATAGAGCTAGGAGATGAATGTGTTTTAGGGCAAGTTGGAGAAGGCTGGATACAAGCATCAAAAAACCTAAATTGGGAGAGGGTTATGTTAATACTAACCTCTCTGGCAGGAGCAAGAAAGTGTTTTGTGGAGACTTACAGATATGCGCAAGAGAGAAAAGCATTCGGAAGGCCAATAGGAGAAATTCCTGCGGTAAAAGATATACTGGAAAATATATATGCAAAGCTAAAGCTTAGTGAATCTCTTTCACACTTTGCACTGGATGCAGTATGCTCCTCAAAGCATTCTTCTGAAAAGATGGGAAGACTTGAAGTAAGTCTTGCTAAAAGATATGTATGTGATACTGCAGTCTGGATTGCAGATCGATGCCTTCAGATATACGGGGGCTATGGATATACAACAGAATTTCCTGTAGAGAGATGGCTAAGAGACCTACGCCTAATGCCTATAGGAGGCGGAACAAGCGAGATAATGGCTCATATTGCTCTTAAGGAGCTAGGAGTCCGCTAGTAAAACACAAAAAAACTCTCTAGCTGCTCTCATCGGAAATAAGCTTCTTGTAAATATCAGATGCTGCCGTATGAGGGTCTATCTCCTTAGCAAGGCACTTTGCTCCAAGTTTCTCCAGTAGCTCTTCATCAGAGCCGAAAGCCTTCTCTTCCAAGAGATTATACAAAGAGCTACGGATTAACTCTTTATACATCGAAATTTTACGCTTTTGGCCCGCTTTGCTCTCTCTCAGCCATTGCTTATGCTTCTCCGCAGTATCAACTATCTCTTGTATTCCCCTACCCTCAGTTGCAACAGCTTTAAGGATCGCCGTTTCCCACTCACCGGGAAGGTTCTCTGCCATAGAAAGCACAGACGATAAGTCCTTGTAAAGAGAGTCTGAACCGGGGCGATCAGATTTGTTTATCACAAAAAAATCCGCGATCTCAAGGATGCCAGCCTTTATCGCTTGAATTTCATCTCCAAGCCCAGGAACAACCACAACGATACAGGTATCAGCGAGGCGTACTATATCCACCTCAGCCTGTCCAACCCCAACAGTTTCAACCAGTACTATGCCGTATCCTGCAGCATCAAGAACCGATACAGCTTGAGCCGTCGAATGCGCAATTCCTCCCAGAGCCCCCCGGGTAGCCATGCTTCTTACAAATACATCTGTGTTTTCAAGGCAATCAGACATTCTAATACGATCACCAAGCACCGCACCGTGGGAAAATGGGCTTGATGGGTCAACAGCAACTATCGCCACCTTCTGCCCAGCTCGACTCCAATGAAGCGCTAACTTATCGACTAAAGTAGACTTGCCCGCACCCGGAGCGCCGGTAACGCCAATTACATGGCAGTTGCCGGTATATGGGAAAAGTTTCTTTTGCAGTTCAACTGACTGGTCAGTATTGTTTTCAATAAGTGATATAGAGCGCGCTATAGCACGCATATCACCATTTATGACACCGTCTACAAGTGCAGAAAGAGATGATTCCATATGGAGATACTATGGCAATCTCAAACATATGTACACACCTCAATATGAAAGATTATGCCAACCCAATAATTTCATTCAAAAGTTGGTTAATTGTTGTAATGATTCTAGAGTTTGCCTGAAAACCTCTCTGCAACGTAATAAGCTTTACAAATTCCGCAGCTATATCTACAGTTGAGGATTCAAATGTTTCGCTTTCTAAAAGCCCCAGCGTCCCTGTTTGAGGTTTCCCCACAACAGGCTCCCCGGAGGCGTTAGATTTTTGATACAACTGCCCCCCTAACCTTGTAAGCCCCTCCGGATTGGCAAAATCGGCCAAGGCAATAGTCCCTATAACCGCTTTCTGACCGTTATCAAGGATAGAAGACACAACCCCATCATCATCTATGCTAACATTTGTTATATTGCCGACCCCTTGTCCATCTTGTGTAACCGAAAGCAGGCTTGATGTCGAGGAAAATTGGGTAAAAGAACTAAGATCAACATCTATAGTCGCAGTAGAGTCGCTTCCATTGTTCCACGGAGTCTTTAATGTGATGTCTGAGCTTCCACTTGAAGGAGCATTACTTCTCGTTCCATCTGAGTTGAAGGAAAGGGTAATATCTCCCGTAGTACCATTAGAAAGCAACCTAGGTAGCCCTGTAGCCGAACCTGAAGCATCAACATCTTCACTATTTACGTAGGCT
>RFKT01000340.1 GCA_003694225.1 Candidatus Dadabacteria bacterium | reverse complement strand
TATATATTCCCTTGCCAATTATGCAAAAAAGCTCATCTGGGAAACAGATGGCAAAAAAGCAGGAGTCATAGGAGTCGATCTTATTTCACCCTCAACTGTGGACAACATAGAACAGGGAGGGCTTGGAACGGTTAGGTTTGAATGGCTTATGGAATCCCCTCCTTCCACGCGGAAGGAAGCCCTTGCAATACGGGAAAAGGCAAAAAGGCTTCCCATGTTAAACGGGACTCTCGTCTCTGACTCAGGCGATGCACTTGCCATATACATACCCATCTCCTCCAAGAACGTAAGCTACGCAATATCACAGAAGCTGCGTTCTAAGATCGCGGAATTTACCAATGGAGACAGATATTTTATTACAGGTCTCCCAGTGGCGCAGGATACATTCGGCAAAGAGATGTTTGTTCAGATGGCGATCTCTGCTCCTATGGCAATGCTTTTGATCTTCCTTTTAATGATGTATTTCTTCCGCAAGGCATCACTTGTCCTATCTCCACTTCTCGTAGCAATTATCTCGGTTATCAGCACTATGGGACTGCTCGTAATATCAGGGAATACAATCCATATCATGAGCTCAATGATCCCGATATTTATTATGCCCATAGCCGTGCTTGATTCTGTGCATATCTTGAGCGAGTTTTTTGATCGATACCAATCAACCAAAGATCGCTATCAAACAATCAACACCGTAATGAAAGAGCTTTTCTCACCTATGCTCTATACAAGCCTTACAACCTTTTGCGGATTTGCCTCGCTCGCATTAACGCCAATACCGCCTGTTCAGGTATTTGGCATATTTGTGGCAATTGGAGTGGCTATAGCCTGGCTTGTGACGGTTACCTTCATACCCGCTTTTGTCGTATTGATGAAAGAAAGCTCTTTAGAGAATTTTGGCATACACGATGAAAGCAAGCCTTCTCTTCTCTCTGCTGCACTTCTGAAATTGGGGGTTTTCTCTTCAACCAAGCCGAAACTCTTAATTGCCGCCACATGCCTGCTTGGAGTCGTTTCCTACTACGGCATAAAGCATATCCAGATAAACGACAACCCCGTTAAATGGTTTACCAAATCTCATGAGATAAGGGTAGCTGACGCCGTCTTAAACAAAAGATTTGCGGGCACATATATGGCATATCTCACCTTTGAATATAAGCCAAAAAGATTATCTATTGATGCATACATAAATAACTTAAAGAAAACCATAGCCCAAAAAACGGGCAAAAAACAGGCAAATTGGTTTGAAGCAACCGCAAATAAGGCAAAAAAATCTGTCGCTGACAAAAAGGAGCTCCTTAAATATATTTCAGCAAAACTAGACTCCCAGATAGAAAACGCCCCAGACTCTGAATGGGAAAAGTGGGATGAAATGGGGATGATCTTAAGCCAAGAGCAGCTTTCAGATCAGATATTCAAACAGCCAAAGGTACTTAACTACATATCTGGCCTTCAGCAATACCTGCTTACAACCGGACTGGTAGGCAAAAGCACATCTCTTGCCGATCTCGTTAAAACAATACACAGGGAGCTACTGCTTGGTGATCAAAAAGAATATAGGATCCCCGCCACCCCAGCCGGTGTGGCGCAAACGCTTATTAGCTTTCAAAACAGCCATCGCCCCGATGATCTCTGGCATCTTGTAACTCCGAATTTCCAATCGGCAAACATCTGGATTCAGCTAAAAAGCGGCGACAACAAGGATATGAGCGCACTGACGGAAGCGGTCGAAGGCTATATCAGCAGAAATCCTCCACCAGTTCCTCTCACTCACAAATGGTTTGGCCTTACTTACATTAATGTTATCTGGCAGAGAAAAATGGTTCGAGGCATGGCGGAAGCCTTTGCAAGCAGTTTTTTGGTGGTATTTATCCTTATGGTTATACTCTTCAGATCTGTGCTGTGGGGTATTCTTTCTATGGTGCCCCTCTCGGTAACTATTGCGGCCACCTATGGATTAATAGGACTCGTAGGAAAAGACTATGATATGCCTATAGCGGTGCTTTCTTCGCTGAGTTTGGGACTAGCTGTCGACTATGCTATACATTTCCTCGCCCGTATCCGCGAGATCCATAAAAACTCCTCTTCATGGAGCAACACAATTAGAGCTATGTTTGGAGAACCTGCCCGAGCGATAACAAGGAATGTGATAGTAGTGGGCACAGGATTTCTGCCGCTTTTAGCCGCACCCTTAGTGCCTTATAAAACAGTAGGATTTTTTATCTCGAGCATTTTGGTGTTGGCTGGAGTTGCCACACTGGTGCTCCTTCCGGCACTGCTTGCTGTTCTTCACAGATTTGCTTTTAAGGTAAACAGTTAACCTTTATAAGGAGGTAGCTATTATGAGAGCTCTATTTACATTGCTTTCTCTTGTATCGATACCGTTCCTTTTTCCCACTTCACTCCTT
This sequence comes from Candidatus Dadabacteria bacterium, assembly GCA_003694225.1. Taxonomy (GTDB): domain Bacteria; phylum Bdellovibrionota_C; class UBA2361; order UBA2361; family J135; genus J135. Next base: position 460 of record RFKT01000340.1, on the reverse strand, counting down.
GCAATCTCTGTTGAAGAAGTAGTAGCAAAGGCAAACCACGCAGCCTACTATCAGGGTAATGACGGAAGGGCACATGTAACTATGATCATTCGCGATAAGAACGGAAAGGAAAGGAAGAGGCAGTTTGTTATACTCAGGAAAAATCTTGCAAAAAATTCTTCAGAATCTGACGGAGACCAAGACTTTTATTTATATTTCACACGGCCTGCCGACGTGAGCAAAACTGCCTTTATGGTGCATAAACATGTAAAGGGGGAAGACGATAGATGGTTGTATCTGCCGGCACTCGATCTTGTAAAAAGAATCGCCGCTACAGATAAAAGGACCAGCTTTATGGGATCTCATTTTTTCTATGAAGACATATCTGGAAGAAACCCCAATGCAGACACACACTCATTGGAAGAAACGGAAGATTACTATATAATTAAAAGCGTCCCAAAAAGCAGAAAAGGCGTAGAGT
>RFKT01000042.1 GCA_003694225.1 Candidatus Dadabacteria bacterium | reverse complement strand
CATCCTGATAAGGTCTGTGATCAGATAAGCGATGCTATATTGGATTGTTGTATTAGCGAAGATCCTGAAAGCCGTGTTGCTATAGAGGCTCTTGCGAAGACGGATGTCTTGGTGTTAGCCGGTGAGATCACTTCAAAGGCTAATGTTGATCTTGAATCGGTAGCAAGGGAGGTAATCGCAGACATAGGTTATACCGATAAGGGAAAGGGGTTTGATGCGGAAACAGTTGAAATTCGCACGCATGTATCACAGCAGTCTTTAGATATAAAGATGGGAGTGGATGGAAATTGCGAAAAGGGAGCTTCCCTTGGTGCTGGAGATCAAGGCCTTATGTTTGGATTTGCGTGTGATGAAACTGATGAGTATATGCCTTTACCGATTACTTTAGCCCATGCCTTAGTAAAGAAATTGGCAGAGTTGAGGAAATCAGGCTCAGCGCCTTTTATTAAACCCGATTCCAAATGCCAAGTTTCTGTGGCTTATGAAGATAACAGGCCACAGAGAGTGCATACGATAGTTCTCTCCACTCAGCATGACGAGGCTCTTTCTTTAAATGAACTCAAGGAATTTGTTATAGAGGAGGTGATTAAGAAGGTTGTGCCTGGCGAGCTATTAGATGGTAATCCCCGATATTTAATCAATCCAACCGGGAGATTTGTTTTGGGAGGCCCTCAGGCTGATTGCGGGTTAACAGGCAGAAAGATCATCGTTGACACCTATGGAGGATATGCCCGCCACGGAGGGGGAGCATTTTCAGGGAAGGATCCATCAAAGGTCGATAGATCCGCTGCTTATGCTGCCCGCTATATTGCAAAAAACATTGTTGCAGCAGGATTGGCGACAAAATGCGAAGTGCAGCTTGCCTATGCAATAGGAGTTGCAGAGCCTGTGGCTATCTATGTGGATACTTTTAATACTGGCAAATGCCCTAATGATCTCCTTGTAAAATCGATTAGAGAGTCATTTGAGCTTACTCCCTTAGGCATTATTAACTCACTTTCGCTGAGATCTCCAATTTACAGGCAAACTGCTACTTACGGGCATTTTGGAAGAACACCGACACCTGAAGGGGGATTCTCTTGGGAGAAAGTTGATAAATGCCAGATCCTAAGAGAGTTGGTGGGATATTAGTTTGAGGTGTGCTGCACCTCGACTCTCTCAGGTGCTTTACTGTTGAATATCAGTGCCTCTACTCCATTTTTCAATCTTGTGTGTTTAAATGGATTATAAGAGAAAACAACAACATCTCATAGAGATCATAAAGCGAGAGGTTTGTAATGAGCATGTTATTGCCGCAATGAAGAAAATCCCTCGCCATGAATTTGTACCCGCAGATATTCGTGACTATGCGTATGAAAATAGGCCGCTTGAGATAGGCTTTGGACAGACAATTTCACAGCCGTTGGTTGTGGCGATAATGACAGATCTTTTAGAACTTAGAGGCACTGAAAGAGTTTTGGAAATTGGAACAGGCTCAGGGTATCAAACTGCAATTTTGGCTGAGCTTGCAAAGGAAGTTTACACTGTAGAGCTTATCTCTGTGCTTTCAGAGCGTGCCAAAGAAGTGTTGAGCCGCCTGGGCTACAACAATGTATCATACCTTGTGGGGAATGGAAGAGACGGGTGGAAGGAATTTTCGCCGTTTGATCGGATTATAGTTGCAGCCGCATCCGAAAGTGTGCCTCGTGACCTCGTAAATCAACTGGGAGACAACGGCAAGATGGTGATCCCAGTAGGAGGTGATGTCTATCAAAATCTCGTCTTAATTTCGAAAGAAGGCGGTGAAGTTAGAGCTAGAGAGTGCGGTGAGGTTAGATTTGTGCCTTTGCAGAGAGAGTGAAGGCATTGAAGGGGGGAAAGCATCAAGGTGCGTTTTTAAGCTTTTCACATCGTGATATATCGACTAACTTATCTCTTATGGAACGGGATGAATGTGGCGGAGCGCCGAAGGAATCTTCCTGCAATCAAGGCAGAATAAGTTTTTACGCGGCTGAGATCTGCCGGAGAGGGCTTGGAGTGCCTGCCATATTTATATTGGAGGCCTATAAGCCGCTTGTTGTACTGGCTGGAAGCGGTATAACGGCTGCGTTCCCACTGCTGTTGCCGCTTTTAGGAATGAAGCGCTATAGGGAACTTGTCAATCTTCTCTCTGATCGAGAAACCGTCGAGATGCTGATCCGAGAGATAGAATTTATTGTCGCTAGAGAGAGCTAGATGGGCGGAGTAGAGCATGCGACACCGGGAATGGTTTTGATTATGGTGGTGATTACAGCACCCCTCTTTGTCTTTATTGCAAAGGCAAAAAGGGGAGTTCCTTTTTTTGTTCGCCATATTCCCGGCATTGACGCGATTAATAATGCAGTGGGAAGAGCTGCGGAATTGGAAAGGCCAGTATCGTTTTCAACAGGGCTTACCGGTGTTGGGCCTGTGCTTTATGCTGTACTAGGAGTTTTATTTCATGTAGCCAGGCGATGTTCGATATATGGAAGCAGGCTCATTGTGCCTCAGGTCAGCTCAGAGGTTATGGCAATCACCGAAGATGTAATTAAAGATGCATACAGAGTTGAAGGAAAGATGCACGAGTTTGACCCCTCTAGCGTTATATATCTTTCAGATGAACAGTTTGCCTTTGCCTCCGGGTATATGGGAGTGATTCAAAGGGAAAATGTGGGCAGCGCCTTTTTATTTGGATCATTTGCGGCGGAAAGCCTCATAATGGCTGAAGCCGGCCAGCAAGTGGGGGCTATGCAGGTTGCTGCTAGTGTAAGCCCGGAACAGGTGCCGTTTTTCATCACCTCTTGCGACTATACGTTAATAGGAGAGGAGCTTTATGCAGCGGCAGCTTATTTGACTAAGGAGCCTGTACAGCTTGGGAGCCTATACGCGCAGGACAGGGCGAAGCTTGCTATATTTGCCCTTATAATCATGGGCGTTGCCTTTGCCACAGTAGAGGTTTTTTATCCGGAGCTGAATCTGCCTGACATTACGGATTGGATTATGCGGGGTTGGGAAGCTTTCGGCTGATATAATTTGATAGATTACGGATGAACTATAGAAAAGCTATAATCTCGCTTTTTACATTTGCCGGCGGCGTGTATTTTTTTCTTGAATTTTTGCTTCCTGCAAAGCTACCCCCCTCGTTAGGCGGCTATGAATTTGGAAAATACCATACAGAAATTAGCAGGGGGTTTATAGCGATAGGTTCTGTTGCTTTTGGGCTCGGTCTGTTTAATCTGCTCTATGTACATGGCTTGAAGGTTATCTTTAAGCGGCGGGGGTTTTTGAACAGCTTGGCTTTGTTAGTATCAATGTTTCTTATGATGTATGTGGCGGTGCATGAATGGGTAACCGATGAAATGAATAACAGCGATGCAGAGAATCTTAGAATGATAGCGCTTTTTTCAAAGAGAATAGTTGATGACTATAGGGCTGATAACGATAAAGAAAGATTGAGCAAACGCGCCCATCTTTTGCTCTCTGAAGTCAAAAAGGCGCTAAAAGCGGATGATTTGGAGATTTCACAGCCTGTAGATATGAAGTCTGACAAAGGTTATGCTGTATCACTTAGGGAGTATAATACAGCTATTAAGGAAGCAGAAGGGATCGCTTCAGATCTACAGGAAAAGCTTGATTCAGGAGTGATCTTTTCTTCTCTTTCTGATTTTTCTCGTATCTCAAAGTCTATAAATTCTGTAGCGGCATATAAGCGGAATTTATCCTCTTATCTTTATGACCGCACATTAATTAAGAGAATCTACGATTTTTTGTACAAAGGTGTGTTTATTCCTCTGGGCTCAGCGATGTTTTCCCTATTGGGATTTTACATTATTTCTGCAGGCTATAGGGCTTTTAGGATCCGAAACACAGAGTCTGTCTTGATGATGGTTGCCGCAGTTGTGGTTATGCTTGGGCAGATCCCTTTTTATGTATGGATAAGCAGCTCACTTCCTTCGTTGCGCCTATGGCTCTTAGAGGTGCCTAGCGCTGCGGCATTTAGGGCTATTAAATTTGGCGCCGCAATAGCTTCTCTCTATATGGCGGTTAGGATGTGGTTTTCTATTGAATCTACTTCTTTTGCGGATAAGGTGGAAGATGGGAAATCTGGATAGACGGATAATTTATCTTCTTGTAGTAGTTGCCTTGGCGTATCCGCTCTTAGAGAAGTGGTCTATCAAGCCTGCTAGGATGGCGTCTGCGGATAAGTTCTTTACCATAGTTGAATCCCTTGCCCCCGATAAGAGCTTGGCGTTTGTTGCGCTTGATTTTGGCCCTAACACGAAGGCGGAAAACAGCCCACAGGCAGAGGTGGTAATTGAACATCTGATGAGGAGGCGAATACCGGTTATCCTTTTTTCCCAGTATGTCTTGGCAGATCCATTTCTTAAAAGTATTCCTTTAAAGATTAAGGAAAAGCTGGAAGAGGAATATCAAGGGCAAACGTGGCGATACGGCTTTGATTGGGTAAACTTGGGATTCAGGCCTGGAGGGGGGCTAATTATTCAGTCCATCCCAAAGAGCAAATCTTTGCAGGAGGTCTTTAAGGTAGATGCAAATGGAACTCCGTTAAAAGAGCTTTCAATATTTAAAGAGGATGTTCCTATTGAAAAGATCTCATTGCTAGCTGAGTTCACAGGGCTAGTCGGCGCTTTTGACACATATGTGCAGTTCTTCCAAAAGGCTGACTATAGGCCTGTCTTTGGCCATGGCTGCACATCGATAACAATCCCTGAAGCTTATATTTTCCTTGATTCCGGGCAGATAAAAGGGCTCCTTGAGGGAATAGCTGGAGCTGCGTGGTATTCTCAGAGGCTCTCCCAAAAATATCCCAACAGAGGTAAGGATGATGCTTTGCTGATTAACACAGGCTTAGGAATAGCCCATCTACTTTTAATCCTTTTAATATTAGTAGGTAATCTGGGAGAAAATATAGGGCATATAAAGCATAAAGGCGGAGTGGGGTAGTTATGGATTGGCATCAGATGTCAATTTTAAGCGGAGGCGTTTGCACACTTGCGATTTTTAGCTTCTTAATCAAGGAAAATCCCTTCTATAGGATTTTTGAGCATATATTTATTGGCATAGCCTCGGGTCTTGGGGCTGTAATGGGGGTCCGTTACTTTTTATGGCCTGAAATTATAAAGCCTATGGTCGGAAAGGATATAATTGTCTTTCCTGACGGCACCTACTCAAAGCCTTATGATCCCCTTTATCTTCTTTATCTTTTTCCGCTTCTCTTTGGGTTGCTCTACTACTTTATTTATTCAAAAAAATACGGCTGGCTTGCAAAGATAGTCATAGGGTTTTCTCTCGGGGCATCTGCTGGTCTTGCATTTAAGGGATTTTTTGCGGAGATGGTCCCGCAACTTTCAAGCAGTTTTAAACAACTGGTTGTTTTTACAGAAGGATCTTTTGATCTATATGGCACTGCTTCAAATGTTGTATTTGTATTTACCCTTTTAGCCGTAATGTATTATTTCCTCTTTTCTTTTAGGGGTGAGGGATTAGCGCATAAAGCCATCTCTGGGTCTGGCAGATGGCTTATGATGATCTGTTTTGGTGCCTTTTTTGGATCTACCGTGATGGCGAGGCTTGCTCTCTTGGTGGGAGCGGATCCAGTTTCTACTGAATGATTGGCTCGAGGCTGTAAAGGAGGTTTTTTAAAGGATATGGAAGTGATTGATAAGGATAAGCTTCGGACTGTATTGGTGACAGATTGCGGATCTACGACTACAAAGGCTGTGCTTTTTGAGAAGCTTCCCGCTGGCTGGAGACAAACCTATAGGGGGGAAGCACCAACTACTGTAGAGGCTCCCATTGAAGATGTCACAGTGGGAGCTTTGAATGCATTTAAGGAGCTTGAAGAGCTGAGCTCTAGAAAGATAGTTTCCGACGAAGAGGAGGGGATACCGTTTCTTTTTAGGGGTGAGAGAGAGAGAGAAGGGATAGATCTGTATCTATCCACCAGTTCTGCCGGCGGGGGGTTGCAGATGGT
>RFKT01000339.1 GCA_003694225.1 Candidatus Dadabacteria bacterium | reverse complement strand
TGTTGAAGGAGCGCCCCATCACCTTTAAGGAAGTAATTTCTAGTGCCCGCTACCTTTACTCCTCTTTTGATATCGATTATTCCAAGTCTCTCTCCAAGCTCTATGTGGCTCCTAGGGGTAAACTCAAAGCTCCTAATCTTACCCCACCTTCGGATTTCCACATTGTCACTCTCATCTTCCCCTTCAGGAACCCTAGGATCAGGGACTGAAGGTATAAGTAACACCTTCGCTTTCCACTCCTCCTCTACTTTTGAAAGCTCCTCTTGAACCTTTTTAAGCCTGCCGGCAACCTCTTTCATTTCCGAGATCTTTGCCGCTTTTTCTTCGCCTTGAAGCTTAGGGATCTCTTTGCTCGCTCTGTTTTGCTGTGACCTTAGATCTTCGCATTCCTTTGTAAGCCTTCTATAGGTTTCATCCAAGGCTAAAAAGGCATCAACATCAAAGTTTACCCGTTTTACCTCGCACGCTCTCTTAAAAGGCTCTGGGTTCGCCCTTAGCTTCTTTAGATCAATCATTACTTCTCCTATTCTCCTCGGCCTATTTTAGCTCTTTAAGGCTTCATCAGCATCCACATATGGGATGCCTACCGCTTCACTTACAGCCTTGTTTGTAAGCATTCCCTTATGCGTATTAAGGGCGTTTTTCAGCTCTTCACTTTCCTTTAACGCCTGCATTATACCTGTATCAGCTAACTTCACAATGTAGGGAAGTGTAGCTGCAGCTAAGGCAAAGGTAGATGTGCGAGGGGTTTGGGCAGGCATATTGCACACTCCATAGTGAATCACTCCCTCCTCAACATAAACCGGATTTTTCAAATCCGTCGGCCTTATGGTTTCAGAGCATCCGCCTTGATCTATGCTGATATCAACATACACAGAGCCCGGCTTCATAGCCCTTATTATCTCTCTTGTAATAAGCTTTGGCGCGGCAGCTCCGGGTATCAATACTGCCCCTATAAGAAGATCCGCCTTTACACACTCCCTTGCAAGTGTGGCGCTCGTAGAAAACACTGTCCTTGGCCTCTCTCCAAACCTAAGCTTTATGGCCTCCAATTTCCTTACGTTAATATCTAATACTGTCACTCTGGCACCCATACCTAAGGCGCTTTCAACAGCAGCAGTCCCTGCTTTGCCAGCCCCAACTATAACAACCTTCCTTGCAGGAATCGTAGTTGTTCCAGCCAATAAAACTCCTCTGCCACCGTTTTGGGAAAGAAGGAAGTAAGCTCCATTTAACACAGCTAATTTCCCGGCAACTTCACTCATGGGATCTAGCAACGGATGCCTCCCATCTGGGGTTTGCACAAGCTCAAAGGCTATACCGGTAATCCCTGACTCAACCATCCTTTTGGCAAGATCTGGCATGCTTGCGAGGTGAAGGTAATCGAACACAGCAAGACCTTCACGGAAAAAACGGTACTCATCTTCATGCGGTTCCTTAACCTTTACAACTAATTCCGACCTTGTCCAAACCTCTTCAAGGGAAGAAACTACTTCGCAGCCAACCTTTGCATAAGACTCATCAGGAAGAAGAGAACCCTCACCGGCTCCAGTCTCTATTAGGACCTTATGACCCCGCTTAATAAGCTCATGAGCCCCGTCAGGAGTAAGGCTCACCCTTTTTTCCAGTGTCTTCCTTTCTTTTGGAACTCCTATAATCATATTATCCCCATTTTAGATATTCAGCTAAACACCTACTCACAGCAATTTCCGCCGCAATTTTCACTATCCTTTCCACAGGTTAAGAATGCAAAGCAGAGTGCCTGCAAGGATAACTAAATGTATATTAAATGAGAGGGGATAGGCAAAAGAAATTTATCGAAAAATAGAACGCTATTATAATACCAGATGCGTTTGTGCTCACTTGGCCCCTTTCCAAGGCTTATCGCCGGGTACATGGAATACCTCTTCATCCGCTTTCTTTACAGATTCAAGCTCAACCGCTTCTGCAAGCTGGTTTAGCACATGAGTAATCCTCTTTCCACTTGACTCAATTACCTTTATCGCTTCAAGCTGATCATCTGTTATATTTTGCCCGCTCTTTACCAGATAGGTAGCTCCCATAACAGCACCGAGGGGATTGTTAATCTCATGCTTTAATGTACTGACCAGTGTACGAACCGTCTCCATCCTAGCCTTATCAATCCTTGCTTTTATTAGTTCGGTGTATAGCCGATTCCTGTCAAGGATCCCCTCTATTAACGGCTTAAAGAGAGGTTGGGCTATATCAACCTTGTTTAGGAAATAAGCCGCTCCAGCCTGTATAGTAGCCCCCGGTATCTCTGGGCTGTCATCTGAGCTAACGGCAATTACAACAATTTCAGAGAAATACCCATCTTCCAAGAGCTCCAATCCTTCGCCATCGGGAAGATGCTGATCCAATATAACCAGATCAACGGAATTGCTGGTTTTCTCTAGAAAAGCTCTCGCCTCTTTTAACGAGCCGCATCTTATAGGTTCGAGATCGCTGTGAATCTCCCTTAACCTCATCTCCACAACGTGGATGAATGAGGGATCATCATCTATTATCAATACCCGAAAAGCCATACCCACCTCTTATTATCGGATCCTTTTGCCGCTAACAAAAGACTCTCAGCTACACTACAAAAATATGGCCAATACTGGAACAGGCATAAATGGGGAAATAATACGGTGTTTTTATAAGTGCAGCTGATATTTTCCCTATATAATCTCCTCTCCGTGCTCATCACTTTCAATAGCGGCCTTGAGTGAATCTGGAAGCTGCTCCGCACTTACCTCTAAGCAATTACTACCCACTATTCTAATAGCCCAAGCGCCTAAAGGAGCTGTAAATAAAATACTGAGTACAGCCACAGCCAAAATAATTTCTCCTGCCTTAATATCCATCCCCGCCGCCTTCATCGCCGCAAGCGGAGCTGCTCCAATGGCAGCCTGCACGGTTGCTTTTGGTATATAAGAGATAACTACAAAAAACCTCTCTTTCGCATTAAGTTCACTTCCAACCAGTGAAAGATAACTTCCTATACTGCGGGCTATAAGGCCAATTGAAATTACAGCCAAGCCGGCTAAACCCGTGACAAGAGCAACACGAATATTTACCTGAGTGCCCACCATTGTAAAAAGAATAATCTCGGCAAATACCCAGATTCTGCTAAATTTTGCCGAGAGTTCGTGCGCCATCTTCTCTCGCCTCTCAAGTATTATAAAACCGATAGCCATTACACAGATAAGCGACGCAAACGGAACAACCCCCTCAAGAAGATGCTCTATCTTCACAAATATTATAGAGACCCCAAGCACGGCTAAGGCTCTCTTTGTCGCTCTCGGATTATATCTGTCAAAAAGCTTATAAAGCACTATTCCTGTTAATGCGCCAATGCCTATGCCCGTAACCATAGAGAGCGGTATGGAAGAGAGGTGCCACAGAATA
>RFKT01000338.1 GCA_003694225.1 Candidatus Dadabacteria bacterium | reverse complement strand
CTCCTATCCTTTAAGCTTTCAAGAGCCGTAAGTTCATTGGGTTTCAAATAAGCTATAGCTGGAGTTCCCACATTGCCGCATAAAATAGGATTAACCCGCGATTCAAGGCTTAAAATATGGTGTATAAGGGTGGCTGTTGTTGTTTTGCCGTTGCTCCCTGTAACCAAAATAGTCTTTGACTCCATAATGGAAAGGGAAAGCTCAAGCTCGTTTATTATAGGGATGCCGCGCCTTTTTACAGCCCCTCCAATTGCTGTTTCAAGAGACACTCCTGGGCTAAAGACTGCCATCTCAACGCTCGAAGCAAAAGGCTCTATATCTTCACCTTGTATGCCAAAGAGCACCTCGCCACCCGCTTTTCTAATAGAATCTGCCCAGCTTCCCCTTCCCTGAGAAAGCATTGACTCTTCACTCTTTTCATCAACGCAGATAACTCTATACCCCGCCTGGCTCAGCCTAAGCGCTGTTTCATAGCCAGATATTCCTAATCCAACTACTAATATAGCTCCTTTAGCATCTCGTATCTGGCGCATCTTTGCACGTATATCCATGGAGTCAGTGATACCAAAAATATGCTTTAGAAACAATTTTGTTAATTAGTGGCTAGCGCAAATCAGAAATGACACGTCGGATAAAAAAGAAGGGACAAAAACAAAAAAAGGCTTTCCCTCCTTTTGAGTGGCAGTATGAGTAGTATGAACTCCACACCTCAACAGGTGGGCGTCACAGCTTCAAAAAGCATAAATCCTTCTACAGTCCGCTCACTGAAAATTACCCAGGGCGGCATTGTATCCAGATTCAGAGGCGACTCCCGTTCAATACTTGTAGGTTCTAACTATGCATACTACCTAACTCAACAGCTTAAGAGCGGGAAAGCCCTCCCTCTCATTCTACCTCAAAACCTCCATTGTAGGAACCAAGATAACGTTAAGGCAGAAAGCTCTAAAAGGTCGACAAGGCAAAAACACCCAAAGATATCAGCGTGTTATTGACTGACTTGAAAATTCTCCTTAAAGGTGTCAATAGCGACCAAATAGCAGGGTGGAACCAAGAAGGTCCCCAAAAGGGGCACAGATACACAGACTCCAAACACTATTCCTATCCCAAGAACCTCTAAAGGCTTTCTTAAAGCGATTCCTATCCTACGGGAAAGAGGATAGCCCGCCACAGCTAAAGGGAGGTCAACGCACTCCCACCCCATTATAAGCGCGCTTATTAAAATAACAGCGAGAGCCAAAGGTCCCAAGAATCCCCCTATAAACAACAACAGATATGCAAACAAAAGCAAAATTCCCTTAAGTGTTTCCTCAAGCGCCATCTTCCAAAAAGGCCTATGGCTAGAAAGAGCTCCTCCGCGCAGAAGAATCGCTTTTTCGACAAATTTATCGATATAGAACGCATTTAATATAAGAGTTAAGATCACACTGAGAACTGATGCTGCTATTCCGCATACAACCACTTTAATGGCGGTCTGAACAAAATCAAGGTTCAAAATCCACAGGGAATCTCCAAAACCTCCTGTAATCATCCCAGAAAGAAGCCACAAGGGGTATAAAAGCCCCAAAAAAACGGCCACGCCCATCAAATAAGGAATTAAAAGGGGAGTAATCAACGCTTTTGTTCTTAATATTTCAAAGACGCCGCCAATATACTTAAATGGCAGGGCAACAACATTACGTATCTGGTCAACTACAATCACTACGTTTAATCCCAAAAATCAGACTTAGGGAAACTTTTGCGGCAAAACACATCAAAGTATAATATTGTTGAGCTTTGTAATATATAAATACTTGCCATGACATATTTATACGCAATCACCCCAAAAACATCCCGTTTTCACTTTTACACAAGCCTAAACATTCCCTTCGTGCAATTCAGGGATAAGATTAACGGAGTGCCTGAAATTTTGCCAGTAGCAGAAGCAACTTCATCCAAAATAATAATCAATGATTCCTTAGAAGACGCTCAAAGGCTTAATGCTTGGGGTGTGCATTTGGGGCAAAAGGACTTAGAGCGATACCCAAAAGAGGTGTTAAGCAAGCGGTCCATAAAGCTTGGAATATCAACACACGACTTCCAAGAAATAGATAGGGCAATGGAATTTAACCCGGATTACATAGCGTTTGGTCCTATATATAACACTATATCAAAGGAAATGGTTCAACCTCCAAAGGGAACAAAACTGCTTAAGGAAGTGGTAAAGGCTGTTCCTATTCCCGTTATAGCAATAGGCGGGATAACAAGAGACAATTCTAGACAAGTTGCAGACACAGGTGTGTACGGCATAGCATCTATAGGAGCAGTCGGAAACATGGAGCCAGAGGAAATTATAGAGTGGATGGAGCTTCTTAAAGAAAACCATCTGTAAAAAGCAGCAAAGGTAGATTGAAGACTTTTTCGATGATCTCAGATCAAAAGCGATCATCCGCTACTAAGGATTTATATACTTCCCCTACCTTCTCTTTTAGATCGCTTAAGGAAGAAGAATTTTCAATAACAATATCAGCCCGCTTTACCTTCTCTTCAGGGCTCATCTGGGCATCAAATTTCCTCTCTGCAAACTCACGGCTACAGCCGTCTCTTTTCATTATCCTTTCTATGCATACGCTCTTTGGTGCAGTAACAACAATAATCTTAGAAAGCTCTGGGTAGCTCAAACCAGACTCAAACAAAAGGGGTATGACACTTATGACTAGGCTCAAATTTCCTTGAGCGATGATCTCTTGCATTTTATCCTTGTGTAACCCCCGAATAATGGGATGAAGTATGGTTTCAAGCTGTTTTCTCTTCACAGCGTCGCTAAACACTATTTCCCCCACCATCTTCCGGTTTAATGAGCCATCCCGATTAAGAACATCAGCGCCAAACAACTCTACCACCTGTTGTAACCCGAGAGAACCGGGTTTGACAGCTTCACGCGCCAACTGGTCAGAATCTATGACAGCAGCTCCCAGCTCCTTAAAAAGCCTGGCCACTTCGCTTTTTCCAGAACCTATAGAGCCTGTAAGCCCAACTGTGAGGCATCCACTGGTAGCCATACGGCATTTATCTACCATAGGAACAAGTCTCAGTACAGCTTATTGCCATCATAGTGCATCATAATGTATATGATCTAAGGGGAAGTTGAATGTTTTATCACTCTCAATAGGGTATCAACAATGAGCGAAAGTGATTTCATATCGGGGCGCTCTCAGAAGAAAAAACGCCTTGATACTGCGGATGCAGTAATCTTAGAGGAGGCAATACACAGAACGGAAAGAGCCTCTGACCACCTGCGCAGCAAATTAAGAGGCAGGCTGAAAATTACCGTTTCAGATACAGGAGAATATATATTTGATTGGAGTGAAAATCGGGCACATGCATACAAGCTGGATGGCAATGATTCCCCTGAGGTGGATGCTAGCATCACTTTGTCGGAAGAGACGCTGGTGAGGATTGCCGAAGGTTCACTTAATCCGCAGATCTGCCTTTTATCTGAAAAGATCAATATAGAGGGCTCTCCTGAACTCCCAATCTATTTCTTTAATCTTATAACCCCTACTTAATGCGAATAGAACTTACAACTTAACCTACAATTGCCTTTATAGCGAGCTTTGTTCGCCCACAACATGCTTGGCACAAAACTCATCAATTAACTTAGCGGCCTTTTTGCATGCATCCCTAATCTGTTCAAGGTGAATGCTCTCTATTTCCGCCCTGTCTGCTGCCGCCTCGTCTAAAGCAAGCTCTGCTATCCCCTGTATAATTCCCAAAGGGGACTTTATGTTATGAAATAACCTTTTCAGATGGAGCAAAATCGCGGGCGTCCCTGCCACATGCTTAGATACAACGAGCATCCATTTAAAAGGCGACTCACAAGAAGAAAGTCTAACCGATACAGCGCTGTAGCGCTTGTCAGGACAGTCGCGAAATGCGATATGACTCAAGGTTAAATTTTCGGATAGGAGCACTTCCCGCACTGATTCGGCTGTAAAGAGATCTCCCAATTCCTTGATTTGCCCTTCACGTTTCACTCCATCAATCCCCCCCCACAGTCCATAAACAACTGCATTATCGTCATAGACTAAAAACAGGGCTTCTTCTGTGCTTGTTATCAAATCCAGCATGTTCTCAAATGTTGTATTTTCCCTCGCATACAGCTAATATTCCTGACGCTACTACATTAAGAGCATAACAATCAACTTCACCATTGAACAATTGGAAACTATGTCAAGACTCGCGCAAAAAAACAGTGTTTTTTGGCTGCAGGAATCCCCTCTTACGATAATACAGGCATTAAAAAAAGAGGTAATAACTGAAGGCAGAGAACTCTTTGATCTGTCTATGATCAACCCTGACATAAAACCTCACAGGGAAATTGTTGATGCATTTATAAGGGCTGTCTTAAAGGGAGACAGCCACAGATATTCTGTATCTAAGGGAATACGCAAATTAAGGCAGGCTTTTGCACATAAATACGAATCAGCTTTTGGCGTTGTGTTAGATCCTGACACGGAAATATGCGTTACAATGGGGTGTAAGGGCGCAGTGTTAAGAATTTTGACAGTAGTACGCCCAAGTTGCCCAGCCATACTTTTAGGTGAACCACTTTATCCTGCCTATATATCGGCGGCAAAGCTTCACAGGATGAAGATAGAGACATTCCCGGTATCACTTGATGAAAGCTATATGCTTCAATGTATCAAAGATAAGCTGAAACATACCGATATAGGCATAGTGCTCTTAAACTTTCCTTCCAATCCTGGCGGTATAACGGTAAGCCAAACCTTTTGGGACGAGATATCTGCCTTAGCTTATAATCACAACTGCATCGTAGCAAACGACTTTACATACGGAGAACTGCTTTTCGAGGGAAATGCGGAAAGCCTCCTTGCTAGCTCTAAGAGCAAAAAAAACCTTCTTGAAATATACAGTATGTCAAAAGCCTACTGTATTCCAGGCTGGAGAATAGCCTGCCTTGCAGGAGACGCCGCAATTGTCGAATCAGTAAGCCAGCTAAAATCGCACATTGACTATGGCATATTCATACCGGCTCAACTAGGAGCGGGGGTTGGCTTGATGCTTCCAGATGGAGTCGAAGCTCCTAAACGAGCTTACAAAAGCAGGATTAATATCCTATGTAAAGCGTTAAAACAACATGAATGGGAGATCGATCCTCCTAAAGGAGGCGCATGTGTGTGGGGGAAAATGCCTCCCAGTCTCGTTCAAAAATTTACCCTTTCTCAATCAGGCAGAACCCCTTCTCTCCAATTTGCCATGTCTCTGCTCCGCGACAGAGGCATCGCTGTTATGCCAGGTGAAGTTTTTGGATCAAAATTTGGAGAATATGCCCGCTTTGCAGCTGTATTGCCTGAAAATAGGCTTAAAAAAGCTGTAGAGTCCTTGGCTGAATACATCAGTGGTTGACGCGTTTGTTAAGCCTTGCTATCTCAGGATTAAGAGATACCGCTTTCTTAAATGCCTCTTCTGCATCCTCGCTTCTTCCCATGCGGTAATAGAGAACACCCAATGTATTGTAAGCATATGCATTAGTACCATCGAGCTCTATTGCTCGCCTCAGGGAATTTTCAGCCTGTTGATTCCTGCCAAGCTCAATCTGCGCCCATCCAAGAGCTGTAAGCGCTCGGCTGTTTGTTGCATCCTTTTTGACAGCTTCCTGCAAAACTGCTTCAGCCTCAAGAGGATTTGGATTTGTCTTGCTCAACAAAATTATGCCTAAGTTGGTCAAAGAAGGCACATAATCAGGCTCAAGCTTTAGCGCCTTTTTAAGAGCCATTTCCGCCCGCTCAAAGTCCCCCAATTTCTCGTATGTTACTGCCAATGCCCTATATACCGACGCCCACTCCGGCTGTAGAGTAGCTGCGCGCTCCAACACCTTTTTGCTGTCTTCGTACCGCCCGGTCTTTTGGTATGCAAGCCCTAAATAAAAATGCGCCGCAAAGTGCCTGTCATCGATGCTTATGGCATTTTCATATGCTGTTATGGCATCTATTATTTTGTTTTGCTTTTCCAACACCACACCAAGATTATAGTTTATAGCAGCAGAATCGCCCTGTAGTTCTAACGCCTTTCTTAAAACCGATTCCGCCTTTGTATAAAGCCCAAGATGGTTGTAAACAACACTTAAGCCCTGCAAGGCATCAGAATCTTTAGGATCCATCTCTAGCGCTTTGTTATAAGCTTCCTTAGCCGCAGAGTAATCTTTCATTTGAAGCTTAAGGTTACCTATTGCTGTGTAATAGATCCCCTTTGGAAAAAGCTCCACCGCCTTCTTATAGGAATCCATAGCAGATGCATAATCACCTCTCTTTGCCAATACCACACCTAGGTTATAATAGGCTTCCGCCATGTTAGGACATAAGCTTATCGCTTTCCTGTAATATCCCTCTTCAGCCTTTGAGCCATCCGAAAGCTCAACTCCCTTAGCAAAAAGCTTTGCCGCCTCTGGGCAATCAGAGAACACACTCCGCGGCGTTGAAAGAAGCAGGAGGAAATAGAGAGGAAATAGTATGATTCTATTCATATTCACCCCAATATCATATCTCTGCCATAGTTCAAAGTGCAAGCAAAAATCAAGCTGCCTTTTGGGGCAACCCTCCTCTTCCAGCCTTGCTACTCTCCCTTCTCCGCCATATTTACTTCAATCCATCTGCGTGGATATTTCCTACACGAGTCTTCGAATGATCGGAAAAGATTTTCATAGTAGCCTTGCCT
>RFKT01000337.1 GCA_003694225.1 Candidatus Dadabacteria bacterium | reverse complement strand
CTGCAAAGGTTACCTGAACCCGTGTGCTTTTGGGGTTACTGCTGTAGCCTATATTTGTTACTCTTCCTACATTGATTCCGCCGAGCCTTACGGGAGCGCCCACAGACAATCCGCTTACATTGTTGAAAGAGGTGAAAAACTCTTTTTCGCTTGAAAAGATGTTGCTTCCTCCTCCCAGCACAATAATGCCTATAGAGAGCGCTATTAGGGCTGACACGATAAAGATTCCTGCCCTTAATATGTATGGATCTGTCCTTTTTATGTATTCCATCTTCCTTCAACGAAATTTTTTACATGACTGTTGTGTTCTAAAAGGTGGCGTACCGGCCCATCTGCCAAGACACAGCCATTATGCACCAATATCCACCTGTCTGACACCCTTTTTGAGCTTTCTATATCATGGGTTACAAGCACACAGGTGATGTCAAGCTCTTCTTTCAGCTTTAATATGAGATCGTCAATTAGTCTTACGGATGTCGGATCAAGCCCTGTAGTAGGTTCGTCAAACAGCACAATCTTGGGGGATACGGCTAATGCTCGGGCTAGACCCACCCGTTTTTTCATGCCGCCTGAAAGCTCAGGGGGGTATTTGCCTTCAATGCCGGGAAGGTCCACCAAAGAAAGGTTTCTTTTAACAACCTCTCTTATCTCCTTTTCAGAAAAGCCTCCACGTTCTCTGAGGGGATATGCAATATTTTCATAGACTGAGAGGGAATCGAATAGTGCGGCTCCTTGGAAAAGCATTCCAATCTTTGATCTAATAGTTTGAAGATCTTTTTCTGTGCAGGAAGATAAGTGAACACCGAACACCTCTATATCCCCTCCTGTAGGGAATAAGAGTCCCATCATAAGCTTTAAAAGCACGGTTTTGCCTGTTCCTGAGGGGCCAAGAATTGTAACGATCTCGCTTTCGCATATCTGAAAAGAGATATCTCTGTGGACCTGAAGCCCATTAAATGACATAGCAACATTCCTAAAGACAATAGGCGGATTGCAGTCACCTTCTCTTTTCTTTTCCTCAACCATAGCGCTACGGTTATATCATAATTAAAAGCCTTGTCAGAAAAAAGTCGCTGATGAGTATTGTTATGGATCCCACAACTACAGCTTTTGTTGTTGCGTGTCCCACGCCTTCGGTGCCCCCCTCTGCGGTAAGGCCTGCATAACAAGATATTGAAACAAGTACAAATCCAAAGAAGGAAGCCTTAACCAGGCCGTCAAAGCAATCCCTTAGAGTGACGAAGTTTACAACTGAGTTGAAGTATGTATGAGGGGTCAGATCAAGCTGATATATTGCTACTAAGCCTCCCCCGGCTATGCCGATAAAATCTGCCAGCACAGACATAAGAGGAAGCACTAAGATTGCCGCAAGTATCCTTGGTGATACAAGTTTTCTTATGGGATCAGCTCCCAATGCCCTAATAGCATCAACTTGCTCAGTTACAACCATTGACGCAAGCTCTGCGGCTATGCCGGAGCCAACTCTTCCACAAAGCATAATGGCGGTTAATACAGGTCCAAGCTCCCTTGTGATGGCTAAGGCAACTATATTTCCCACATATAGCTTTGCTCCAAACCGCTCTAAGCCGTAGGCTGTCTGAAGCGCCAATACCATCCCTGTAAATATGTTCGTAAGAAACACAATGGCAAAGGAACGGTTCCCGATATTGACTATCTGCCTGAAAAATTCATTTGCCTCCACACCTTTTTTGGCGATGTCATAAGCCACATCTTTAAGCATTAAGCCAAAGTTCCCCGTAGAGTAAAATGGCTTGGATATATTTCTGAGAAGAGAGGCTTTCATAGTGTTTTTTCGCCTGACAGGGAGGTTATTATCTCTTCAAAGGAGTGAAGCTGCTCTTTGAAGGAGGCCAAGGGAATCTCTGAGGCCTTTCCCCAAAATATAAAATCTCGCAGGCAGTTGCCCTTGATTGTTGTATATGCGGCTATCCAGATCTTAGAGCCGTCAATAGATGACTCCGCCAAATAACGGAATGAGTTTTCTTTTGAGCCGACAGGGCGTTTGTCAATTATCTTTGTGTCAATTTCGACAAATAGCTGTCTCAAGGCGGATGCTGGAGAGGTGTGGGTGCGGCCGCATTTATTAAGCTCTGTAAGGAAGATGTGGCCGTTTAAGTTAGGTAGATCAAAGCTGTATACAGTAGGATTTTTGCTTACCATTTTGAAGTTTTCCGAATTGGCATATCTGAAGGAGGATATTTGCCGTGTTGTCACCTTTTCACTGGGTGCGCACGCATACAGGAAAAGGGCAAGTGTAAGGCAGAGTAATGCGCTAGGCAGCCAGGGTAATGAGAGTAAGGGTTGGCCCTTGAATCTTGCCGTATGG
The DNA here is from genome assembly GCA_003694225.1 of Candidatus Dadabacteria bacterium. Lineage (GTDB taxonomy): Bacteria > Bdellovibrionota_C > UBA2361 > UBA2361 > J135 > J135. The sequence continues at coordinate 832 of RFKT01000337.1, read as the reverse complement.
GTGTCGCTGTTTATCTCAGTCGTTGTGGCGATAAATCCGGTCATTTCATCAATGGATCGATTCTTCACGGTGGTATATTATCAGGTATTGCCAAAAAGGGTAGCCTGTTTAGGATGGGAGGTTGTTGAACCCAACTAATTTTTCAATAAGGTCAAGCGGATGTAAGGATAAGGAGAGATGATCGTTAAATTAAAGGGAGTGGCAAAACACTACCCCCCATCACAGCTTGCATTGGATAAGATCGATCTCTCTGTTGGGGAAGGAGAATTTCTGTTTTTAGTCGGAGCGAGCGGTGCAGGGAAAACAACCTTACTAAGGCTTCTCTTTGGAGCTGAAAAGGCGACTCACGGCGAAGTGATTGTAAACGGCAAAAATGTATCTCGTCTCTCATCTAACTCTTTGGCATTATTACGGCGGGAGATAGGCGTTGTCTTTCAAGACTATAAGCTTCTTACAAGGCGCAATGTGATTGACAATGTTGCTTTTCCTTTGGAGATTCGGGGAATAAGATCTGCCAAAAGAAAAGAGATAGCCATGGAAGTGTTAAAGGCCGTTGACTTGGAGGAGAAGGCCTATGCAATGCCGGTTACTCTCTCTGGAGGTGAGCAACAGAGGGTTTCGATTGCGCGGGCATTGATTACACATCCAAAGATTATTTTGGCTGATGAGCCGACTGGAAACCTAGACCCGGCGATGAGCCGTGTTGTGCTTGGGCTTTTGATGGAAGCAAATGAATGCGGAGCAACTGTTATAGTGGCTACTCACAATCTGCCTCTGATAGAAGATCTGAAACTAAGGACTGTTGTGCTCGACAGGGGAAGGATAATAGGAG
>RFKT01000336.1 GCA_003694225.1 Candidatus Dadabacteria bacterium | reverse complement strand
TTCCTATTCCATGCGGATAAAATAGACTCCTTTAGCGCAATAGCCCTTATCTTGCTATCCTTGCTTTTCTCACCCTCCAAAAGTAATGAATTGAGCTCATCCTTTTTATGGAGTCCCTTTAGGACATTCAGCCTTGCCTTGAAGTACTTCCTTCGTTGATCAGTAAACCTAAACGAAATCATCGCTTTCTTTATCTCTTTTATATATCGATATGCATCTTCAAAAAGCCCTTGAAGAGTTAAGATCCTTAACTCATCCAAGCGAAAATCAGGGGTCAACATAGCATCTGCCCCCTGGAAGCCAGAATGAAAAAGATCCTTTTGAATCGAATACGCTTTATAGGCAGCCAAAGAATGGGGGTAGCGCTCCCTTAGCCACTGAAGCTTCCGCACACATGAAGAATAACGGCTCAATTTTCGCTCCACCAAAGCATCCAGCAAAAGGAGTCCCGGATGGAGCGCTAGTATCTTATGTTTCTTTAACTTCTGTATTGAATCCCTTATAAGAGGAATATTTACCTTTTTGTCTGAACGGAGAGCCGCCTCAATCTCTATTTTTCTTCTAAACAAAAAAGCCAGAGTATCAGGTTTTATGCTGCTTACCACTCTCCTTGCATAATCCAAATCACCCGTACCCAAGGAAGCCTCCCCAAGATAGATCAAACCCCACTCAGGAAAATCGTTTTGAAGCTGGAGTTTGGAAAAGATAAGCATAGCGCCTCTGTAATCTCCCCTCTTTAGCATCTCTATTCCTTTATAAAACCTCCCTCCATGAACCAAACTTTCTTCCGCTAAAATGCGGCCGTAGGCTCCGAACAGTAAAATTAGCGTTATAACTAGTCTATATGCACGAGCAACCATAGCAACTGGACACTTACAAATCATAGCGCACTACAAGCCAAGACAGCTTTAGGATATGTTTGTTTCACAGTATTGCACAACCATCAAAAAGATTGAAGCAAATGGAAGGGCTTGAAGAGATCCCATTCCTATAATAACCTCGTTGTATTGCAAAATGCGCTCTTTCCGTTTAATTGTCGCCAGCATAAAAATACGGGAAGCGCAAATATATAGCGGTTCAAATATGTGGGAAAAACTAAAAGAAGTAGAAGAGCGGTTCGAGGAGCTTGCTGATTTGCTCTCTCAGCCAGAGGTGGCAACAAACCCACAGCTTCTTCAAAAGTATTCGAAAGAAAGAAAGGATCTTGAGGAGATTGTGGCCGTATATAGGGCGTACAAAAAGGCGAAATCTGAACTTAAAGAGAGCAAGGAACTTCTAAACAGCTCCGAAGATCCGGAGATAGCAGAGCTCGCACAGGAAGAGATAAAACTGCTCAAGATGGAGATGGAAAAACTTGAAGAGCGCCTGCAGATCCTTCTCATTCCAAAGGATCCCAACGATGAGAAAAATGTTGTCTTAGAAATACGGGCAGGCGCGGGAGGAGATGAGGCTGCTATCTTTGTGGGAGATCTATTCACTATGTATACAAGGTATGCGGAGCTCCGAGGATGGAAGGTTGAAATAATGAATGCGCACCATTCATCCCAAGGTGGCTATAAGGAGATCATAGCGATGGTCAACGGCGAAGGCGCTTATAGCAGATTAAAATACGAAAAGGGGGTACACAGGGTGCAGAGAGTTCCTGTAACGGAGACACAGGGAAGAATACACACATCCACGGTAACTGTTGCTGTACTGCCAGAAGCAGAAGATATAGAAATAGAGATAAACGACAAAGACTTAAAGATTGATGTGTTCAGGGCAAGCGGACCGGGCGGGCAGAGTGTAAATACAACCGACTCGGCAGTCCGGATCACCCATATTCCCACAGGAATAGTGGTGTCAATGCAGGATGAAAAATCCCAGATCAAAAATAAAGCAAAAGCACTAAAGGTGCTAAAAGCTAGGCTCCTCGAGAAAAAGGAAGCGGAGGCATTGGCCGAACGCTCGGCTGACAGAAGAAGCCAGGTAGGCACAGGAGACAGATCAGAGAGGATAAGAACGTATAACTTTCCTCAATCTAGAGTAACAGATCACAGAATAGGCCTTACAGTGCATAATTTGGATGAAATCCTTCAAGGAGAACTTGACCCTATAATAAATGCACTTGCTGCACACTATCAAGCAGAAGCCCTAAAGCGGGGTGAAGGAAGAAGTAACTAATAAGCTGATTCTTTCATTTAACCCGTATTTTTGTTAAATAAAGAGGCGCTATGCGCGCTTTAAATAGCGACTTTAATGCGATAACAACGTGACTTATTCATAGGAGGCTTTAATGGCTTCACACCGTATGAAATCACCGCCAACCAGAGAGTTTCGCCTTGACAAAAGAAGGAGCATTTATGTTGATATAAGAGATCTGATGAGTAGCACATCTAATGCGGATTCCTCTCTTGTAAGCTACTTAGATGATTTTGATCTAATCTACAGGACACTGTGCGGAATACTGTACAACTTTGTCCCCACATCTGGACATCCGGGAGGAAGCATATCATCTGGCAGAATAGTTGCCTCTTTACTGTTTAATACCATGAGCTATGACATATCGAACCCAGACGCTCCTTCTGCGGATATTATCTCCTATGCAGCTGGGCATAAGGCTATGGGGCTATATGCCATGTGGGCATTGAGAAATGAAATCGCAAAGCAGTACGACGAATCTTTGCTGCCGAAAAACATAAATGATCAATTGAGGCTTGAAGACCTGCTCGGCTTTCGGAGAAACCCCACACAGCACACACCGCTTTTCAAAGAATACAAGGCAAAACCGCTTGACGGCCATCCGTGCCCTATAGTCCCATTTGTAAAGTTATCCACGGGGGCATCAGGGGTAGGTGTAGGATCATCTTTTGGCTTAGGGGTTGGAGCGCGGGATTATTACGGAGAAACTGCTCCGCTGCTACACGTAATAGAAGGCGAAGCGGGCATAACGCCTGGCAGAACCCACGAAGCCATGGCTATGGCGGCCACAGCACAGCTTAACAACATCATAATGCACCTTGACTGGAACCAGTCTTCAATAGATTCTGACAGGGTCTGCAGAGAAAAAGGCGAGCCAGGGGAGTATGTGCAATGGAACCCGCTTGAGTACGGCTATTTTCACGAATGGAATGTAATATATGTGCCGGAAGGATTTAACTTTAGTCAAATCATCCAAGCTCAAGAGCTTGCATCTTCTAAACTAAATGACCAACCGACTCTCGTTGTATATAGAACAGTAAAGGGATGGCAGTATGGTATAGAAGGAAAAGCTTCTCATGGAGCCGGACATAAGTACTGCTCAGAGGAGTATTATGATTACTTAAAGCCGTGCGAAGAGAGATTTGGCGTTACCTTCCCAAGGCTTGAAAATCAAAAGACAGATGAAGAACATGAAAAGCTATTCTTTGACACTTTGCTTGCCATAAGAGAGATATTGGAACGTAAAAAGGATCTTGTAACGGAGCTAGGCTCAAGGCTTAAAGAGGCAAAAGAGAGGACAGCTTCTCGCGAGGCCGCTCCGAGAGCGAACGCACCTGAAGTAAATAAGGTGTACACCTTTACACCGGATAACATTCCCCAAGAAGTCCTTACAGCTCCCGGACAAACAAATACTCTTAGGGGGGCATTGGGAAATGTAATCGGATATATGAATCAGAAGACAAATGGAGCGCTTTTAGTATGCGCTGCGGATCTTTACGGATCTACAAGCATAAAAGCGGCGAACAAGGGATTTCCAGATGGCTTCTGGAACGCCGTTTCAAATCCGGAGTGCCGGGTGCTTACAGTGGGCGGCATTACAGAGGATGCTATGGGGTGTGTAATGAGCGGCGTTTCTGCCTTTGGCAGAAATATCGGTGTGTCATCATCTTATGGGGCGTTTATCGCGGCCCTTGAGCATATACCGGCAAGGCTTCACGCCATAGGCCAGCAGGCAAAACACGACAGGACCGGCGAGCCTTACAATCCATTCATTGTAGTTTGCGCACACGCTGGCATTAAAACTGGAGAGGACGGACCTACCCATGCAGATCCTCAGCCGCTTCAGCTCTTTCAGGAAAACTTCCCTAAAGGCTCCGCAATCACGCTTACACCATGGGATCCCAATGAAATGTGGTCTGTCTTGACAGCGGCCTTAGCCAGGAGGCCGGCAGTGATTGCTCCTTTTGTCACGAGGCCTAAGGAGAAGATATTCGACAGAGCATCTTTGGGAATACCCCCTGTAGAAGAAGCTGCGAAAGGAATCTATGCGGTAAGAAAAGCAGATATGTCATCATCGCAATATAACGGCACTGTGATAATACAAGGAAGCGGTGTTATGAATACCTTTGTGGATGGTGTACTAGAAGAGCTGGACAGGAAAGGCTACAATTTAAACATATATTATATTACAAGTTGCGAGCTTTTTGACCTCCTTCCACAGGAAGAGCAGGAAGCGATACTTCCTATGAGGCTTACATACGAAGCTATGGGAATTACTGGCTTTACACTCCCAACAATGTACAGGTGGATCCGATCTGAAGAGGGGAGAAAGAGGACTGTTTTTCCATTTAAGGAGGGCAGATTCCTTGGAAGCGGAAAGGCTCATAAGGTGATGGAAGAAGCCCGGCTCCACCCGGAAGGTCAGCTTAAGGCTATAGAAGGATACGCCCATTTTATGGAGGAAGAATCAAAGGAGCATCCAAAACTTTGCCTCTAAATTTATATATAGACTAGGCTTATAGAGCACATAAACATCACCCTATAAAGTCAGGGCATTAGCTTTAGCAGGATTTGGGAAGTCGTTTTCAAGCCTTCCTACATATAACCAGCCAATGGGATACCTAAACGCCAGAAGAAAGGTGTGGGACTACTTTGCAAAGGTACACTGGTTTTATGTCAAAGCATTGGTTGGCTCCGGCACACCCTGGCTATCCTTTAAATGCTCTTTAGCTTTCTCATCACACACAGTTTGTATGCTCAATTCTCCATCAGCTTCTGCAATTACAGTCTCAGGCTGGTCCCCAGAAATGTCGCTTCCTGCAGATATCTTAAACTTCCCAACAAGTGAAGTCATTACACTAGCCATCTCTGCTAAAGATTTTGAAGAGGTTTTTAGATTCTTTATCCCATTTTTTGTCTCTTCCACCGTTTCCGCCATACTTTCAGCGCTAAACACTATCTCCTTTCCACCTGTTGCTGCCGCAGCAATATGATTGGCGTTTTCTGCTGTAGTTGCAGACTGCTCTTCTATGGCAACTGCTATGCTGTTTTGAAGCTCATTAATCTCTGCAACTATTTCCCCCATTTTTTGAATCGCCGATACCGACTCAGCAGTATCGCTCTGTATAGCTTGGATCTTCGCAGCTATATCCTCTGTCGCTCTGGCAGTTTCTGCAGCCAGCTCTTTAACTTCATTTGCCACAACCGCAAATCCTTTGCCCGCTTCTCCAGCTCTAGCGGCTTCAATCGTAGCATTCAACGCAAGCAGATTAGTCTGTTCAGCTATGTGATTAATAACC
>RFKT01000335.1 GCA_003694225.1 Candidatus Dadabacteria bacterium | reverse complement strand
GCCTCAAAGAGAAGCCCCCTCTCTTTAATCTCATCTAACCATCCCATAACGCTGTAATATCCCACATTTTATGAGATTTATCTATATGCCACCCTATACCGCCGCAAAAAAAACCTTCAAGATCTAAGCTCTACTATGCCGATTTAACAGGTGAAAAATGCAAGAAATTACAGCCAACAGCTTACAGTAGGGGGCAAGTTTGTTTGTATCCACAAAAAAGGCAAAGGGAAGTATATCTATAGCTTGGTTTACGGCGACAATTGCGTTTGCTTTCAGCCTAGCCTGTGGCTTTTGTCTTTACCTAGCCCACATAGGAGAGAGGAATTATCAGAGACATACCCTCACTTCAAATATAGTGTCAGCTCTAGGAAGTAAGGCAGCAAACCTCATATCAATTGTGTTTGAAGATTTAACAAGACAGATACAATACATAAGCACAAACCCTGAGATTCTCCAAGAGGTCGCCAAAAACAACCTTGAGCTGGCTCTGAAGGAACTCAATCACACATCCACAGATCTTGCTATAATTTACGATGGGAAACAGATCGCCGCTACACAGAATGCCCCTTCTCGTATGGCAAAATTAGCTGAGGAAGGAAGCGATCCGCTTATAACAAAGGCCTTTCTAGGCGAGACAGCACATGGGTTCCTATCAGAAGGCGGCAAAGTCTACGGAATAGTAGCAGCTCCCATCTATCCGCTAAATGACAGGACAGACATCAAAGGAGCTATAATCTTAGGGCAAGAGATCAACAAAGAATTCCTCTCTTCCATCTTCCAATATACAGGATACGAGATTGCTATTGTGACGCCAACAGGTGTAATTTATCCAGGGCAGTGGAGTAGAAAAACTTTTGTGCCGCCCCTTTATCCTGACTCGCTAAGATATGCTCAACTCGGTAAGGTTATCTACTTTCCAAAACACATAGCGCTTCCAAGAATAATTAAAGATTATAAAGGACAAAGTATAGGGGTTGCTTGGCTTACGCTGGACCCGCAAATTATCGGAGCGAATTATGGACAAGGAATAGTTAAATGGATGACCTTTATATTCATCCTTGCAGCAGTTCTGGCAGGAACAGTATTTTTCTTTCTAAGATGGTTTTTGCATAGGCCGTTAATAGGTACACTCGCCAAAAAAAAACGCGATCTCTCCCTTCTGAACGACAGAGGATTAACCGGATTAATCGAGGAGGTTGTAAGAGTAAGGAAGGCCGTAATAAGGCTTCAGACAGCTGTTTCTCAAAGCACCTACATCCGCAAGACTATTCTTCACTCTATTAATGAAGGGTTTCAACTGCTGGATCTAAACGGAACAGTCTTGGAGGTAAACCCAGCTATGTGCTCACTAGTAGGGGCTGACAAAGAGAAATTTCTAAAGTCGAAAGACCCCTTTTTCTTTTTGGAGGATGACAGCAAGGAGCTTTGCTTTGAATTTATGGAGCTTGCGAGAAAAGGGGAATCAAACCTCAGAAGAGGATTTGAAGCGAAACTTGATTGGGGCATAGATGAACAGGCAAAAGATGTGGTTGTAAGGCTCTCTACAGTTGAAGATGAGGAAGTAGGAGAAACCAGAATATGCATGTTTCTGGAAAGAACTAGGGCAAGCGAGATTGAGCGGCAATTTAACATACACGAAATAGGAAACATGCGAATGCTTGTGAAGTTCGCAGGATCTATCGCCCACAATATGAATAACATTCTTACCGGGGTGCTCTCTGCCGTGTCACTTATGGAAAAGAAGGAACTCTCGCCCCCTGTGATGGAAAAACTTCTTAAATCTATAAGGGAAGGGGTTAAGAGAGGAACGCAGCTCTGCGATGAACTGCTTCAGATGTCAAAGGTTCGCCAAGCCAGAAATACTCGATCTCCTGTGGATATCTCCAAAGTAGTCCACGACCTTGTGCGGCTAAGCCAAGAGTTAAAAGAAGCAAAAAATTGTCACTTCCAAATTTTTGTTCCCGACCAGCCTGTACTCGCCCTCTGCAATGAGTCAGGCCTCCACCATGTACTTCTCAACATAGTGTTAAACGCTTTGGATGCACTTCCCCCAGAAGATGGAAGGATCGACATTAAGGTAAGGTATGACACGGGACAGGCGGGCTCTGATGTGCTCATTAGTGTTGCTGATAACGGCTGTGGTATAGAAGAAGATGTAAGGAAAAAAATCTTTGAACCGTTCTTTACAACTAAAAAAGCACAGGGAAGGGAGCGACAGAAAACCTTTGGCGGTTCAGGTTTAGGTCTTACTAGCTCGCTAGAGACAATCAAGTCATGGGGCGGGACAATTGAATGCTCATCAAAACCTGGAGAGGGCACTGTCTTTACTGTGAGACTGCCCGGGGTCTCAGCTTCCCAGCACAGAGGCCTTGACCTTGATAACGGCCGCAAAAGCGTGTAGTATTCCCAAATCCCAGATTTTAATAGTAATAGATTGAAAATCCTGTGGATTTTTGCTGCATTTTGGGATAAAAGTTCATTTTGGCAATACAAGGGCTAAGCAAATGGCTAAAGCAAATATTGAAAAGGTTCATTTGGTATCTTCTGAAGGGACAGGGTACTTTTATACCTACCATAAGAAAAAGGGCAAGGGCAAGCTAAAGCTGAGAAAGTATGATCCTATAGCACGCAAACATGTGCTATTTGAGGAGAAAAAACTCTCAAAGCTCAAAAAGAAATATGTTCGCCCAGCTTCTGATTAGCCACGTATGAGGAGCTTTTCAGACACAAGCTCTGAAAGCTCATATTTGCGGCAGGTGTCACCTCATTTCTGCCTGTGCCAATTGCCGTAAATCTTTGTCTTTACAACGATAAAACTTTGTTAGATACTGGCGAGGGATGTAGTATGCTGTAAGGGAGGTGGATCCTATGAAGCTTTCAAGAGAAAGCCTTTCAGGAGAGAGAGAAGAGGCAACTTTGCACAATAGAGGGGGCTCAACAGCCGAAGGAGAATATAGCTATAAAGATTACTCCGGGCAATCTCTTAAAGATTCTAAGGCCACAATACTTTCGGACACAAAAGAAACTCGGATCCCGCTGGATGTATGGGTTTCCTCTTTCTGCTTAGTCAACCTCCTTGTCTTTGAAGCGTTGTGCAACTACCAAATTATTGATTCGGCATCTGCAACGGCAATCTCAGTAAAACTCTATGGATCGGTGCTTTTTTCCCTTATCCTATTATGGTTTTGCGGCATTCCGATATTTAACAGAGCG
>RFKT01000334.1 GCA_003694225.1 Candidatus Dadabacteria bacterium | reverse complement strand
GTTTCAAACTATGAGGTTTCAAAGGCTGTCTCAAAGGTTGTTCTTCCGCAGGGAAGCCTTAAAAGGCTATCAGTGGCTGTGCTTGTTGACGGGAATTATGTTGCTCCTCCGGGCGCAAAAGAAGGAGCGGAGCCTGAATATAAGCCTCTAAGCCAAGAGGTTATGGATCAGATAGAGGAAGTAGTAAAAAGTGCAGTTGGGTTTGATGCGGCAAGAGGAGATACCATTACAGTGCAGAATATCCCCTTTAGGATCCAAAAAGACGACTTCTCCGATGAACTAGATAAAATTGCCCAGCAAGATATGATATTTAAGGCTGTTTCAAAGATAGTGCCTATCATATTTGTGCTCTTGCTGTTCTTTGTCGTCGTAAGGCCGCTAGTCAAGTTTGTGGTTACTCCCACAGAGGCAGAGCTGGATCTAACGCGCCTGTTGCCTACGGGAATTGAAGAGCTTGAGGAGGAAATTAAGCAAGAAAACATGGTCTCTATCCCTGTTGTTGAATCGCCAGTAGATATCGAGCAGTTAGAGCTTTTGATCGCTGAGAACTCCAAGATAGTTAAAGAGAATCCATCTCAAGCCGCATTGCTTCTTAGATATTGGCTGAATGATGGTCGCTTTGCTTAACGGCCCTTTTAAGAGAACGATTTAAGAGAACGATTGGTTTTTTATGGAAGAAAATACACCCGCCCAAAAATCTGCATATTATCACGGCTTAAAAGGGGAAGTTGCAGGGTTTGAAGAGATGTCCTTTGAAGTATTAAGCGAGGGGGCATCTAAAGATGAGTTTGAGCCTATAGTCCTTGAGAAAATCCAGTCGGAGCCCCCTCCAGATAGCCCTATATTCAAAGACTATGGCGGCACTGTCCCAGATATTGAAAACGCCATTAGAGTCCATAGCCCCACTGGATTAAGACTTAAAGATAAGAAAGATAGGAGAAGAAGAGTTCAAGAAGAAAGAGAGGGCTTTACAAAAAAAGAGATAGAAAAAATCAGAGAAGAGGCTCAAAAGCTTATCAGGCTTCAGGTAATGGATGAGGCCGCAAAGCACTATGAGGAAAAGCTTGAAAATGTAAAAGACCAATTTGCTACGATGATAGCTAGGCTGGTGGAGCAGACAAACAGGATCGTCCGGCAGATAGAGATCGATGCGGTAAACTTGGCTGTAATGATTGCAAAGAAGATCGTGGATACCACCGTTGAAATTAATCCGGAATATATAGTTGACATAGTTCGGGAGGCCCTCAATCTTACAGGCACTGCAGTTGTGAAGAAAGTAAGGATCAGCCCGCAAGATAAGGAATTTTTTGATGTTATTGGCATAGAGAAAACGCTCAAAGGATACGACGGCATGTGGGAGTTTGAAGCGGATGAGACCATAAAGTCAGGATGTGTCATAGAGACTTCTGCTGGTGAGATAGATTACCAACTTGATAAGGCGTGGGAGAGGATTGCGGAATCTGTTGTGGAGGTTACAAAGTGAGGAGGTTGTTTGAACAGGCTGCCGCACAGCTTTATAGCGTTGATCCCTATGAACTTATAGGGAACGTTGTGGATGTAAAGGGAGTGATTATCGAGGCAAACGGACCGTCTGTCCCTGTAGGCACTAATGTTGTAATCCACTCGGGACTTCAGCGCCTTTCCGCTCAGGTGGTGGGTTTTAAGGGGAATCGGGTGCTTATGATGCCTTATGAGGAGCTTCAGGGGATAAGCCCCGGCGCTAAGGTAAAAGCCGCCGGAAGGTCAAGGGTGCTTGTCTCAGATGAAATGCTTGGAAGGGTGCTTGACGCCTTTGGAGCCCCCCTTGACGGCAAGGGAGAGATCCTCTCCGGGGAGCCGGTAGATCTATACAATACCCCGCCCAACCCTATAGAGAGAAAGCGCATCAAGGAGCCCCTTGATCTAGGCATCAGGGCTATAAACACACTCCTTACAGTCGGCTCAGGGCAGAGGATCGGCATTATGGCAGGCTCCGGTGTCGGCAAATCAACATTGCTGGGAATGATAGCCAAGCACTCAAGCAGTGACGTGAATGTTATTGCGCTTGTAGGTGAGAGGGGTAGAGAGGTGCGCGAATTTATAGAGAGAGATTTGGGTGAAGAGGGACTTAAGCGCTCCGTTGTTGTTGTAGCAACCGGCGACCAGTCTCCCTTAAAGAGAATCCGAGCAGCTTTTTTTGCAACCGCAGTTTCTGAATACTTTAGGGATAAGGGCGCCAAGGTAATACTTATGTTGGATTCTGTCACTCGCCTTGCCATGGCACAGAGAGAGATAGGGCTGGCTGTTGGGGAGCCGCCAAGCACAAAAGGTTATACTCCTTCTGTATTTTCGATGCTGCCTAAGCTTTTAGAGCGTGCAGGAACGTGCGGCGGCGAAGGATCTATTACGGGGCTTTATACTGTTCTTGTAGAGGGAGACGATATGAATGAGCCTATAGCCGATGCTACAAGGGGCATATTGGACGGCCATATAGTTCTAAGCAGAAGGCTTGCGGGCAAGGGGCATTACCCTTCTATCGAGATCCTAGAGAGCACTTCAAGAGTTATGCCCGATGTTGTGCCTGAAGAGGTGGTTGAGATGGCAAATGAGGTAAGGGATATCGTCGCTACATATAGAGAAAGCGAAGATCTCATAACAATAGGAGCTTATAAGCCCGGACAGAATCCCAAGCTCGACAGGGCAGTATCTTTGATAGGGAAAATAACAGATTTCTTAAGGC
>RFKT01000333.1 GCA_003694225.1 Candidatus Dadabacteria bacterium | reverse complement strand
GTATCTTCCAGAATTTCATAATACCTAGAAACCGATTTAGGGTCAGAGTCAATATCTCTTGCAATATTTGTAAAATTAACTATCTCGGTTGTATGCATAGCAGCAATATCCAAAAAATCGCCTAAACGGCGGGAGATTTCTCACGATCTGTTCTGCTATAATCTCTTCTTTCAGATACGTCTGAGCATAAGCCTTAAGGAATCTTCGCCGATCTAAATTGTTCTTTATATTGTACACATCCGGGAGCCCTCCATATCCCAAGTAAAAATCCAGATCAAAGTCATCTCCCAATTCCCTGTGAGTAAGTGGAAACAGATTAAAGACAAAGGCCCTGCCAGCCAGCAAATTAGCTTTCCCTTTCTTCAGCTTTCTCGCGCTCGAACCTGTTAGCGCAAACAAAAAATTTTTCTCAGTAATTTGCTGGTGAACTAAATCCAACAACTGGGGGACCTTTTGAACTTCATCTATTACTACCCATTTTTTCTTACCCAACTCTGGTAAAATAAGTTCCAAAACAGTTTTAGGGTAAGCGCTTAATTTATGTGATAATTCCGGATCTAATAAATCTATAAAAATCGACTCATTAGGATGAAAAGTTCGTTTTAAGAGCTCAGTCTTGCCGGTTTCCCGCGGACCAAAAAGAAAGAAAGACCGTGTTTTTGGCAGGTTAATCAATCTATGGTACATATGCCAAAATTATAGGTTATTTTTGGCATATGTATAATCCTTATAAAATCCCTATAACAACTGTTGCCTTATATGCTAGGCATTCTCTTATGCCGTCCGCTAAATGTTCTGGAAGGTGCGGGGCTACTTCGGAAAGGTACAGGGTAACTTTCTGCAAAAAAACCAAAGAGTTGGCTACCGAGGCGTAAATGGTACGGGGTTACTTTTGCTGGGACTTTTGCCGAGCAAAGACTCCCAAATGTCTTAGGCTAGCCGCTAATTCTTTAACTCTTTGGGTATCCTGCCATAAGCTGACAACAATAAATCTTAGTTAACCCTTCCTGTTATGGCTTCTCTTCTTCTCTTGGTTATTTGCAGCCCTCTTTCAGAGAGGTTTCCGAGCTTGAGCCAAGGGTAAGATAGAGATAACTAGCGATTCTACTAGAGAGAAACTGAAAGTGTCTCTATCTTTTTGGTACACAGTACAGTTTAAGTAAGATTCTTTCTAGTAAAAGGAGCGGGCACTAGCCCTCCCTCAGATACCCGTTCCTTAACGGCAAGCTCGCCCTTTTCACCGCACCCTTTAAGGATCTGCCCTGAGGTAAACGATGGAACAAATGTAAAACTGTCCGACTGGCAAATTGATAAAAGCGCAAACTCAGTTCCAACCTCTAATAATGCCTGCCTACACGCACCGCACGGCTCAGCGGGAATCGGTGTAGGAGTAAAATTTACTAAAAGCCTTATCTGCTCTACAAAGCTATCCGTATAGTCCTGAACACATCCTTTAGTAACTCCTCCTAAAAGTGCGGCTCTCTCAGCACATATCGTCCTCTCAAAAGATTTAACCTCAAAGTTGCACCCTGAAACTATCTGATTGTCAGCAAAAAGGATAGCAGAGCCAACCGCAAATCCACTATAGGGCGCATACGCATTCAATGATCCTCGCACAGCCTCAAGAGCTACAGATTCGAAGTTTTTAAAGCTTAAGCCTTTTCCCCCACACTCCTTTAATAAGAGATTCCAAAGGGCCTCCAGATCCAACCCAACCATTCCCTTAAGTGCGTCTTCAGAAGCTCCGCCACTGAAGTGAGCAGCATGAAAAGGCTTAAATTCGACATGCCTCCCTCGTGGAAGATCTCTTCCAAATTCAATGTTGCGCTCTTCTATTAGCCCAGAATCATTTGCTAATATTAATGAGATAGAGCTATTGTTTTCGCCGATATACTCATAAAATGAGTGTGGCGCGTCTGATACCTCTCCGTATATGACAGCTTCTCTAAACTGTCTTACACCAGATACATTTGCGGTTACCACCGCACCCGCAACACTATTTAACGTGGAAGGATAAGCCGCATTTTGTATGCACGAACCTAAAAAAATATCTCCATTCTTACCAACTAAACACACCCCTATTTTTCCAGACTCGCCATAAGGACAGTAACATCTATCGTATGCTTTTTTTGCTGAAGATATTGCGACCTCACTCTCCATGTTTTTCTATTTTTGCTAAGAGCCGTTTTAACTCTATCCTTTTTGCATCCTTGACCCTTCCCAATCTCTCATATCCAAACTCAAGCATCTCATAAACAGTGTGAGCCATTTCTAAGCACGTCCATCCCTGAGCTTCAATAGCCTTCTCAGCCTCTTCTAGATATTCGACAGATTGTCTCATATAAGATTCATCTCCATACACGTCCCAAAGCCTGAGATAAAACTCGCCAAGATTCGCAAAAAGCATAGGCTTTATCATCAAATCGTCCATAGAAGGAGTTTCTAAGAAAAACCTGTAAGCCTCTGAAAATGCCTCCTGAGATTGAGGCAGTTGATCCATCTCTGCAAGAATTCTTCCTTTCAACAGATGAGCAACTATATAATCACTCGGATGTGATGACACTCCCCTATCCACTATCCAATCAGCAGCCTTGTTAATTACGGCAAGCGCCTCCTTATTCCTCTCTAATCCAATCAACGCTTGACAACGGTTAATAGAGAGCTGAGGTTCAAGGCCAAATTGGCCGAACTTTTTCTTTAGAAGATTCAACTTATCTAAAGCTTCGCCAAAGCGCCTTCTTGACAGATCAATACCTGCCCTTATAAGGAGTACTTCTGCTCTTTCACGATTTCCGAGAGAATCAGCACTAAGAGCTTTAACTAGCCAATTTTCTGCGTCCTTTCCCTTGCCGCAAATAAGCGCCATTCTCGCCAGATTAGCATAGTGAAGAAACGCTTCTCTACCTTCAAGGTCCATCTGGCCAAACCACCTTTTGAAGAAGAGATACCCTCTTAAAGGCTCTCCGCGCGATTTTATCTGGTAGGCCTTTGTATAAATAGCTTGTAAAAGTATCTCTCTTAATTCATCTTTCCCTACGCAACCTTCAATAACTCCGTCGACAAACCTTTCTGCCTCCTCCCATTTGCCCTCGGATCCCAAAACACTGCTTAGCTTAAGCCTTAGCCTCAAAACCCGCTGAGGATCTTGCCGTTGTCCAACTTCAGCAAATCTGATTGCTTCTCTCCACATACCCTCAGCAAATTCAAACTTTTCTTCAAACTGATGCTTCCTTGCCAAAGCTTCAAAGGTCTGGCTAATTTCTAGGCTATAGGTAGCCTCTATTTCATTTGCAAGGCAGATAGCTTCATTAAGCGCATCTATAGCTTCTCCCATCTCTTCGCTTATCTCCAAAAGCTGGTATTGAAGCATCAAAACATTAAATTTAACTAATTTTCCCCTTTCTCCTTGAATTCTTTCAGATAACT
>RFKT01000041.1 GCA_003694225.1 Candidatus Dadabacteria bacterium | reverse complement strand
GGGAATATATATTTCTTAGGGATTCCGGATTGAATACGCCATCAGGGTCTTCCTCATTTATTACTCCTACTACTATCATGTCATGCAAATTGAACCGGCGCTTCATTTTATTATGAAAAACGCGCACCGGCTCATCTTGCGGGAGCATATTCTCAGGATCTGTATCAATAGTGAGAGGATGAAGGAATGATGGAGGATTAGAATATATAGAGGGGATGGCCGCTAGTACAGCAATGACGATTGTAATTGCTGAGGTAATCCAAATAACACTCCTTGGATGCGCTATGCTCCACTTGTATAGTTTTTTCATGGCTTCACTTTAAAGTATAGATTACGTCACCTTGGGTCATATTTGTTTTTTTGTTTTTAATGGCCACAACTTCAGAAAGCGCAGCCTTTTTTAATTCCAAGCTTTTCCATTACCATTGCGGCAGGGCAAAAGCCTGTAAAAGCGGCTTGAAGCATATTGGCTCCCACAAAAGCTGTAAGCCAAAGCCATCTTAGGTCAATAAACACTCCGAGGGCTAAACTAACCAGCACCATAAACCCCGCAAAAGCCAAAACTGCTTTATCTACTGTCATTTTCTCCTCCATCTTTATAAGCAAAATTACTTGACCTATGCCTTTATTTGGCCAATAATTATATTAGCTAATGCTAAATTAGCATATTCTAATATATCTGTCTACCTTTTAATCATTTGATTTTGTGAGGTCAAGGGGCGTGGATAAAAAAAGGTTAAAACATTTATTGGAAGCGGTTGATCTGTTAAAAGAAATTGCTAATCCCAGAAGGCTTGCCGTTTTGTGTTATCTGTTGGAAGGCGAGCTTTCCGTTGGGGAGCTGGTAGAAAAAATACGCATTAGCCAATCAGCTCTCTCACAACATTTGGCACGGCTTAACAGGAAAGGGATTGTAGGGCGCAAAAGAAGCGGGCAGTATATTTACTATTATTTAAAAAGCGAAGAAGTAAAAAAAATTATAGGAACTCTCCACAATCTATATTGTGCCTATTGATTGAGAGGAGGTGTTTTTTACTCCTGTTTAACTATAACTTGCGGCGGTTTTGAGATAATGTGTATATTAGTGCCTTATGTGTTGATTGCTTATGAGGGAGAGAAATGGCGAAAAGAGCTCTTTTGATTGTCTCTATGGCGTTTATTATATGTAGAGTCGGACTTGGGAGGGCTTTTAGCGAAGATCTCCGCTTAGGATTGTCTGCTCTTCCTGAAAAAGCTCCAATCAGCCAACCTCTTGTTGAGTTAGGTAAGAGGCTATATTTTGAGAAGGCTCTCTCAAAAGGCAATGATATTTCATGTGCATTTTGCCATAATCTTGAGAGATACGGTGTTGATAATAAACCTGTGTCGGAGGGTCATAATGGCCAAAAAGGAAAAAGAAATGCTCCCACTGTCTTGAATGCCTATCTTCATATAGCACAGTTTTGGGATGGAAGGGCAAAGGATGTTGAAGAGCAGGCCCTAGGGCCTATTTTGAATCCCATAGAGATGGCGCTAACTTCTAAGGAGGAGGCGGTATCTAGGATTAAAGCTAAAAAACCGTACATAGATCTGTTCAAAAAGGCTTTTCCTGAAGAAAAAGATCCAGTTACTTTTGAGAATATAGGAAAGGCTATAGGAGCGTTTGAAAGGACACTGGTTACTCCTTCGAGGTATGACAGGTTTATAAAGGGTGATAGTGCTGCATTGAACGCTATTGAGAAGCGTGGGCTTAGAAAATTTAAAGAAAATGGATGTATCGCTTGCCACAACGGAAGTACTCTAGGCGGGCAGCAATTTCAAAAGATAGGCCTTGTTGTTCCTTATAATACGGATGATTTGGGTCGTTACGAGGTAACAAAAAAAGAGAGTGATAAGTATGTGTTCAAGGTTCCTTCGCTCCGGAATGTGGCTAAAACAGCTCCTTACTTTCACGACGGGTCTGTCCCTTCTCTTGCTCAAGCTGTAAGGCTTATGGGAAAACACCAATTGGGAAAAGCTCTATCGGATGAGGATGTCTCTGATATCGTAGCGTTTCTTGGTGCATTAACTGCAGAAAATCCTCCTGAATATTGATTTCAAGGCAGAAGCCTTATCGTATGTGGTATCTTTTTGCGTGATAGATGGATGGTGGGCTGATGTGACCGGCCTCATATCCAAAAAAAACCTTTAGTTAGGATAACTTCTGTCACAAGATAGGCAACAATAGTTTTTTGGGAAAATAACGGTAGAATTATTGAGAAAGATGAAATATATTATTAAGGCCATAAAATGGAACAATGGTAATTAGGAGAGGATCGTTGTTCGGTAAATCTGGATCTTTCTTGTTTCGCAATTTGTTATTTTTTGCTGTACCTATTTTGGCTGTAGCGCTTGCTGGAAATGCTATGGAGATAAAAAGCAAAGCATTTAAGGATGGGGAGTATATCCCCAGGAAATATACCTGCCAAGGTGAAGACATTAGCCCCCCTCTTGAGGTAAGCGATATACCTGAAGGTACACTCTCATTGGCTCTTATTATGGATGACCCAGATGCTCCTATGGGCGTTTGGGTTCATTGGATTTTGTGGAATATTTCACCGGATGATTCTCTGAATATAGAAGAAAATACCCTTCCTACAGGATCTATTGAAGGGATAAATAGCTGGGGGAAGCGAGGCTATGGCGGTCCCTGCCCTCCTTCGGGCACTCACCGGTATATGTTTAAAATTTATGCACTTGACACCACGTTAAATCTATCCCCCCACAGCCGGAAGGAGGATCTAATAGCAGCTATGGAAGGCCATATTCTTAAT
>RFKT01000332.1 GCA_003694225.1 Candidatus Dadabacteria bacterium | reverse complement strand
GCTCAAGGCTGCTCCGGCAAAGCTCAATCGCCTTGGCTGGAGACGGCGATATAATAACCCCTTCTTCCTTTATAAGTTCCAGTTTTGACGTAACCACGATATTTGTCCTTCCAGGAAGAGGTCTGAAGTTTTTTGGGAGGCTTTCATAGGTTTTCCTTCCCATTATAACCGGGTGTCCTGTGGTAAGCTCTTTGAATCTTTTCATATCTTCGGGGCAGTGCCACGGTATTGAACCGCTTTTCCCTATAACCCTATTTTCAGACATAGCTGCTATTGCAGCGATTTTCACAAGACTGGACACCTTATACCGCTACATCAAATTTAATATGTGGTTGGGGATTGTAATTTTTTAGCTTGAAGTCTTTATAGGTAAAGCTAAAGATATCTTTAACATCTGGGTTTAGCTCCATTGTTGGAAGCGGTCCCGGGGTGCGCTTGAGCTGTTCTTTGGCTCCCTCTATATGGTTGCTGTAGATATGGGCATCTCCGAATGTGTGGATAAATTCATATGGCTTGAGATCTGTTACCTGAGCGACCATCATAAGGAGAAGCGAATAACTTGCAATATTAAAGGGAACCCCAAGCATTACATCTGCAGAGCGCTGATAAAGCTGCAAAGAGAGCCTATCGCCTGAGACGAAGAATTGAAACATCGTGTGGCAGGGACAGAGCGCCATTTTGTCTAAATCGCCCACATTCCAGGCGCTTACTATAATCCTGCGGCTATATGGCTCGTTTTTTATGAGATCAATAGCCCTTGAGATCTGGTCGATACGCCTTCCATCAGCACACTCCCAAGCGCGCCACTGCTTTCCATAAATGGGGCCTAAGTCGCCGTTTTCATCTGCCCACTCGTCCCAGATAGAGACCTTGTTCTCATGGAGATAGGCTATATTTGTATCTCCCCTTAAAAACCACAAAAGCTCGTGGATTATGGACCTTAGATGGAGCTTTTTTGTTGTAAGAAGGGGAAACCCCTCTTCAAGGTTGAATCTGAGCTGTCTGCCAAATACTGCATAGGTGCCGACCCCAGTTCTATCTGGCCTAAAGGGCACTATTTTATTCGCTTCTCCTTTATTACCGCCTTTGTTAGAAGGGGGTTTTCCATTTTCTAATATGTCTCTTACTAGGTTAAGGTACTGCTTCATGGGGCAATAGCCTAAATTAAAGGAGGGGTTTAGGCAATATTTCAATTTTATCATGTAAGATACAAAGGTTATGGCTAGAGCATGGGAGAGCAATTTCTATACTTCTTGTCTACTAATATTCAGTGGAAAAAAGGCTGGTTAAGTGAGATATTCATACCCTAAAGGAAGTGAGATGAAAGGAAGATCCATACTTCACATTCCATTTTTTGTTGCTATAGGGATACTCCTCGGAATAGTCTTTTCAACTGCCTACCGTGATGCTCTAGAAAGCCGTTCCACTTCCCCTTATACCGATGAAGAGCTTGAGGTAATGGATGCCTATGACAAGACGCACAAGGCTGTGGTTTTTATCGCCACTATAAATGTCTCATTTGATCCCTATGTCGGAGTTACCCCAAAGAGGGGAACGGGTTCAGGCGTTATAATAGACAGCAAGAAAGGGATTATCATTACCAATTTCCATGTAATAGAGGATGCCACGGATGTAGAGGTGGCGCTAAGCGATGGCTCTGTGTATAAGGCAAAACTTTTAGGAATAGATAGGTATACTGATATCGCCGTATTAAGGCTTTTAGACCCGCCTCCCGATCTAGTGCAGGTTAGTTTTGGCTCTTCTTCCACCCTCAGGGTCGGCCAACGGGTCATAGCCATAGGGAATCCCTTTGGGCTTAATAGCACCCTTACAACAGGTAGCATCTCGAGCCTTAATCGCTCTGTAAAGCGCCCTGACGGCGTTATTATGAGGGGGCTTATACAGACTGATGCCGCTATAAATGAGGGAAACTCTGGGGGACCTCTTCTGGATATGAAGGGGAGGCTTGTTGGAATTAATTTTTTAGTGTTTAGCAGGAGCGGAGATTCTGCCGGCATAGGGTTTGCTGTGCCGGTTGATGAAATTAAAGCGATACTTCCGGAGTTGATAGCCACAGGGACTGTCTTAAGGCTTAATTTGGGATGGGTCCTGGCGGATAGCGATAAAGGTGTTGTCGTGCAACAAGTTGAGCCAGACTCTCCCGCAAGCCGCGCCGGCTTGGTTCCTGTTATGAGGCCTGCAAAGGGCGGTTTTATAAAAGGGTATGTAAAGAGGCTTGATGGCGCTGATCTTATATATGCTATAAATGGGAAGAGGGTTTTTAAGAAAGAAGATGTGGATAATATCTTAAGAGACGTTAAGGTTGGCGATCAAATCCTCATTTCTGTTGGCAAGATTGGCAGGAAAGAGTTTAAGAGAGAAGTAACAATAAAGCCGGAGTTTAGATGAGTAGCAATAAGATTAAAGTTTTGCCTGATAAAGTTGTCCACCAGATAGCTGCTGGAGAGATCGTGGAACGGCCTGTGTCCGTTGTAAAAGAGCTTGTTGATAACAGCTTGGATGCAGGAGCAAGCGAGATCCTTATTTATCTTGAAGGGGGAGGGAAGCGGCTTGTAAGGGTTGTAGATAACGGATGTGGCATGAGCAGAGATGACGCTCTGATGGCGTTTGAAAATCATGCAACCTCAAAGATTCAAGGGATAGAAGATCTAAACAAAATAGCTACTATGGGATTTCGCGGAGAGGCCCTTCCTTCTATAGCATCTGTCTCGAAAGTGCTTCTAAGAACACGCGTCGAGGAAGACGATTCGGCAACTGAGGTTGTGGTTGAAGGCGGCAAGGTTGTCTCTGTAAGGGGAGCGGCGGGAAGACGTGGCACAGATATCTCAGTAAGGGCGCTATTTTATAATTTGCCCGCCAGAAGGAAGTTCTTGAAGCAGGACAGGACTGAGGAGATAAAGATAAAACAGTGGGTCACCTATACGGCTGCTGTAAAGAACGGGGTTAGATTTGTCCTTACCTCAGAGGGAAGGGAGCTTATCAATTTTCCCGCTGTCACCTCCCCTATGGATAGGATTCGACAGGTTGTAAAGGGGGATTTTGTTGAGATAAACAGCGAGCGGGAAGGAATGAAAATAATCGGGGCTGTGTGCCATCCTGGAGCTGCAAAGACAAGCGGAAGTTCACTTGTGTTTTTGGTAAATGGAAGGGTAATAAGGGACGGCCTTCTCTTTAAGGCTGTAAAGGATGGGTTTATGTCAACTCTTAAAAGGGGAGAAACACCGGTAGGGCTACTTGCGCTGGATCTCCACCCGCGCCTTGTGGATGTAAATGTTCATCCTCAAAAAAGTGAGGTTAGGTTTGCTGATCAGCGCAGTATTTATCTCTTTGTAAGATATGCTGTAGAAAGAGGCGTTAATTCGTTTCGGTTTGCTGTAACCCCTCAAAAGTGGGGAGAAAAAGGCAATGCCTACGACTATGTGAGAAAAACCCAAAATGTTGCTCCAGGCGCTTCTTCCAGCATATCGGGTTTTGGCCAGAGGGAGATGTTTAAGGGAAGCGGGGGAGGGGATCTTCACAGCGAGTATGCTCAAGGTGAAAAGGATTTCCGCTTCTCAGATTTGAGATACATCGGGCAGGCGCTTGGGTGCTATCTTCTGTGTGAGCTTGGAGATTCTTTGTATGTAGTGGATATGCACGCTGCGCATGAGCGGTACAACTATAATCTCATACGCAACAGGTATAAAGCGGGTTCGCTTCCCGTTCAGTCGTTGCTTGTGCCTATTGCTGTTGAATTGGAAGAGGAGCTTTTGGAGTTGTGTCACAAAAATGCCGCCTTCTTTGAATCTTATGGGTTTGAGATTGAGCTTTTTGGAGAGAGCACATTGTTAGTGCGAAGCGCTCCTCCTATGGTTTCTCAGGGGTTGCTAAAAGAGTTGATCTCGGAGCTTGCAAAGCTATCGGAAGAGGTTCCCGCAGACGGAGCGTTTAGCGCTGTGTTGGATAAGGTGGCTGCAGCCATAGCGTGTAAAAGCAGTGTAAGATCGGGGGATTCCTTAAGCCGTGAAGAGGTATACTCCCTTTTTCGGGATCTTGACAGCACGGAGTTTTCCGCAGCGTGTCCTCACGGAAGGCCTGTTGTAGTCCGCTTTGAGCGGAGTGAGGTTGAAAG
>RFKT01000331.1 GCA_003694225.1 Candidatus Dadabacteria bacterium | reverse complement strand
AGGGGCTCCCGACCGTAGGGAGGGTGGGGTGGAGATAAATAGCGATTGACATTAAGAAAACCTGAAAACCGAAGGTTTTTCAAGAAAGATTTGCTCCCTGTCAGGTTACTAATGTTTTACATTTTTGTGTCTCAATCTTTCTGTCAATCGCTATAAATCAGGGCTATAGGCTATGAGACTTATTCTTAAAACTTAGCAATAACAGATTATATATAAGGTGTAATAGCTGGTGGTTATATTTTCTATGTATATGGAAAGCGTTTGATGCCTTGCCCAGAACCAAATTCCGTTGAGGCAATGTCGCCTTTAGACCTGGGGAGAGATCCCTCTGAAAATAGGGTGGTACTCAATCAGGCGTTAGGGATCACGAGGGAATTTTCGCCGATATCTGGCTATGTGGAAGAAGGGGAGCATACTCCAGGCTTTTGCTTAGATAGAGTTGTTGTAAACCTTTCTCCTGATACAAGAACTTGCCCCGGCATAAAGGCTCTCCTTTTTGACGGGGTAACTCAACACGGAGCAGATATATGGGCTGGGATAAGAAATCCGGAAAGGAGAGAAGAGCTTACAGGAGGTTATGTAGTGGAACATGCTCCTGAGTTGCTCTTAGAAGGATATAGGGAAGGAGAGGCTTTCTCCCCAACCTTAGCTTCACTGGCATCTCCTCTAAGGCCTCTTGCTTTGGAAGACTGCCGTTCAGTGGTTACCCTTGCTCAGTGGCTTATGCCTGATGAGGACGGAGAGGAGTTTGGAGCAGTTGTAAGAAATTCCTTGGAGACCTTTCTTAAGCCGGGGTTGTCCCTTTTCGGCAATGTATATCTCTTTGACAACGGAGTGATGCTTCAAAGGACAGACTCATATCCTCCAAAGGAGATTGTAGTGCCTATAGGAGACAAGATGCCAAGGGGTTTTAGCAGGAATATGTTCAACAAAGGCATTTTAAGAAGAGGGGAGTTTGATCGTGAAAAGCTCCTAAGAAAAACATACGAATACCTAAAGAGGCGTTCACCTTCAGAGGTGCTGGAGATGATGGTGGATTCGGATAGATTCCGGCTTCTTTTTCCAACTGTATATTCTATGTATTACGCCGCAAAAAATCTTACTGAAGGGTTTGAAAAGGCTTTTAAGGGAGCGCTAGATCTCCCTAAGGCTCCATCGAAGTTAGGGGCAAGCACTGTAGCAGGGGTTGTAAAGCTTCCTGAAGGGGAGGGGGTGCTTGTGTTTGCAACCTCAGATTCTCCCGCCATAGTCCTAACTGATGGAAAGGTCGCTTTTGTTTCAGAAAGGCTTAGGGTAAGCAACGGCATATGCGTTGTCATGGATAAGCAAAACAGGGCGGATTTTAACTTCCCGAGATACTTAAGCTATACAATCGTTCCGGAGGATGTGGCAAGGCGTTCAATTTTTCTCCTTTTTTCTGATGGTATAATACCAAACCATGATTACGACTTAGAGCTGTTTCTATCTCAGATTCACCACTGCACTACTGCCAAAGATTTAATTGATTATGCAATGCGGTTTGGAAAGGAGAGAGATGAACACTGGAACAATGAAACTCAAGGAAGGCATATGCCCGACGACAAATCTGCAATAGCAATAGAAGGCGCTGTGCTGTATGATTAGATGCCTTGTGACGCCTCTCAAACTCGAGCTTCGGGAAGAAAAGATGTATCTACAGCGTGTTTTTTGGGATTTTCTGGATCTATATATACAGCTATAGCATCTTTATCTGCTATATAACTTCTTGGGTCAAACCAGATATTGTCACTTTCAAATATTAATGTCTCTCCGCTTCTCGGATCTTTCCACTCAGAGCATATAACCCAAGGCACCTTTCCGTTAACTGAATAGTTTTTCTGTTTTATTCGAGAGATCTTAGCTTCAACCCTCTGTCCGTTTTCTCTGAGCCACTTCTCTCTCCGCTCTTTTGCTATATTCCATAGCGACCATCCGATAGAGATTGACCCAAAAACCACCGCAAAAAAGGCAACCAATAGGGGCCCAAACCAAAGCGACATAAAGGAATCTATCTTTGCCGCTGTGGGATCTGCAGGATCGTAGAGCACCCTGACAGTTTCGCCTTTGGCATACGCTGGGGGATTGGTGCCAACCCTTGACTCAAACCTGATTCGAGCCCCTGTCACATCGTTAAATTCCACCACAGGGAAGTATGAGTAAGAGGCGCTTGAGCCGCTTCCTGTTCTTTTATAGATAAGATCTACAACCTTGCCGTCGCCAACTATGGCTTTTTCAAGGAAGGCGTTTATGTTTGATGTCCAGTAGTAACACCCTATCCCTCCAGCAACTGCCGCAA
This sequence comes from Candidatus Dadabacteria bacterium, assembly GCA_003694225.1. Taxonomy (GTDB): domain Bacteria; phylum Bdellovibrionota_C; class UBA2361; order UBA2361; family J135; genus J135. Next base: position 1,161 of record RFKT01000331.1, on the reverse strand, counting down.
CAAAGAAAAGCCCTCGAATAAATATGACAGATTTTCCCATACAAACCTCCCGGAATCTCCGCAAAAAGTCGGAAGCCTCAGAAAACCATATATAGCCCTATTGTAATATCGAATATGGCTTTAACATACTCTATAATCTGAGGCGGAAATGTATGTTATTATCGATTGAATATTACAATGAACATTACAACTTGCTGTTTTTTTTGTAATAAAATATTCTGGGCCATATTTGGTAGGAGATGTTATGGAAAAGGCTCAGAAAAGGATTATTTCGTGGTATTTTACTTTAGAATTACTAAAACTAACAGTAACAAGCTATAGTTGGTTTTAAGCTAAAATATGAGGGCGCTTCTTTAGTATGAGTACGCCCTCTGAGCAAAATATTTTTTTATTACTAATAATTTTCTTCCGGAGGGCCGCCTTCTCTTAAGCAAGCCGCAGAAGCGTCCCCTTTTGCACTAGCACTTACCTGAGCACTGCATATAAATGCTACTTCTCCCTTTCTCCCTTTTTCACCATCGAATAGCTTTTTTACCCTATCTGCAATATCCTTAACCTGATTAATAAAGCTTCCATTTGCCTCTACACCAACTGTTTGAATTAGGCAGTCGCTTTCATCATCAAGTTTACATTGTGTATAATGATTATATTGAGTGCACGGTCCTCCTTCTTCTGGTTTCTTGCACTCAAACTTTGTGCTCTTTACACTATTTTCACACTCATGTTTTGCCTCCTTTTCTGACTCAAGCGCCGCAAGGGAACATACTTGTTTTACTAAAGATTTATCTGCTGGGTCATTTGAGCTAACTAAATCTTCACAAGGAGTTAATTTCCCAGCATCGACCAGCTTCTTAAGATCTTTCAAAGCAATATTGCTTTCAGAGCTAAGAGAAAAATGTATAGGTATAGATTCTGCATCTATCACTGTTACCTTTTTCTTTGCGGGACATTCTACTTGTATGATGCTATCACTTTGAGCCAGCGACGTACTTGCCAAAACCCCCGTTGCTATAATTAGAGCAAAGCTGCTGACAACGGTAAAAGGATTTAGTTTAATCAACATAATACCCCCTTATAAAATAAACCTTCACACACCGTAAATATCGCTTCAAACCTTCAAAGATTCAAAGCTAACTATTTCACTTGTGTTATGTATAATGT